>CAYXDR010000008.1:0-18643 GCA_964463515.1 uncultured Desulfobacteraceae bacterium
AGAGTTGATCAGCTTCCGATACCGATGCCGATTCCGACCCCGACCCCGAAGGACATCGTTATTTTGACTTTTTACGGTTTCATCAAAAATAGAGGTGTTCTTTGATGGGCCGGAGACAGGTGGGGTTGGGTCTCATGCACAAGTACACGGTCATTGCGGGTTTTTTCAACTACCCGCAATGATCGATATGGCTCACTGTGCATGCGCTGCTGAACAACGGCAGTAGGTTTTCAGACTTCGAATTTCACGCCCTGGGCCAAGGGCAGGTCCGGCCCGTAGTTGATTGTCACGGTCTGTCGACGCGCGTAGACCTTCCATGCATCGCTTCCGCTTTCCCTACCGCCGCCGGTCTGTTTTTCGCCGCCGAAAGCTCCTCCGATTTCGGCTCCTGCGGTACTGGTATTGACGTTGGCAAGACCGCAATCCGATCCTCGATGAGAAAGAAAGTATTCTTCTTCGCGCAGGTCGTTTGTGAATATGGCCGAGGAAAGTCCCTGGGGCACATTGTTGTGTATAATAAGTGCCTCCTCGATGCTTTGATATTTCAATACGTAAAGAATAGGGGCGAAGGTCTCCTCCTGCACGATCGGTGCATCGGCTGAAATCTCAACGATGGTTGGGGTCACATAAAACCCGTTTTCCAAGTCTTTCAGGGAAAGCACTTTTCCGCCGTACAAAATTTTGCCCCCCTGCCTGCCTGCTTTTTCGATGGCCGCTTCGTAATTTCGAACCGCCTTTTCATCTATGAGCGGCCCTACCAGCGTGTCCGGCTGTAGTGGGTTTCCCACCTTGACCGCGGCGTAAACCTGCGTCAATCGGTCTAGAAAATTAGGATAGATGTTTTCATTAAGGATAAGCCTCCGTGTCGAAGTACAGCGCTGCCCGGCGGTGGCCAGCGCACCGAACGCCACCCCTTTTATCGCCATGTTGATTTTGCACCTGTCGCTGACGATTGCGGCGTTGTTTCCTCCCAGCTCCAGCAGACTGCGTCCAAGGCGGCGGGCTGCATTTTCGGCGACATCTTTTCCCGTTTTCACCGAGCCTGTGAAAGAGACTAGGGGAAGCCGTGAATCATTGACCATCCCTTGTCCCACAGTGCGACCGCTGCCGACTACAAGAAATGACAGTGGTTTGATATGGTTTCGTTCCATCACACGGTTGACAAGGTTGGTGACGCCGATCGCGCAGAGGGGAGTGCTGGAGGAAGGTTTCCAGATCGTTACATCTCCGACTACGGCAGCCACCAATGCATTCCAGGACCAGACCGCCACGGGGAAATTGAAAGATGTGATTACCCCGATGGGTCCCAAGGGCTGCCACTGTTCGTACATTCGGTGCTCCTGGCGTTCACTCGCCATGGTGAGGCCGTAAAGCTGGCGGGACAGGCCCACCGCAAAGTTAGCGATGTCGATCATTTCCTGAACTTCACCCTGCCCTTCCACCAGGGTCTTTCCGGCTTCGAGACTTACAAGCAATCCAAGTGTCTCTTTATGCTCTTTCAGTTCCTCCCCGATCTGCCTGATGATATCCCCCCGTTGCGGGGGCGGCAGTGCGCTCCATTCACAATAGGATTCCTCCGCGGCCTTGATGACTCTCTCACAGTCTTCTTCATGGGCCAGGGATACCTTGGCCAACAGTTCCCCGTTGATCGGGGAGAGCACGTCAATGACTTCGCGATCCACCGTCGCGGACGGGCCACCGTCGAAGACGCCGGAATTGATTTCCGAGAGTCCGAATTCCTGGAATATTTTGCTTTTAGCTTCCTGATAACTGCTCTCTTTCATTTTTTTCTCCAAGGCTAAAAATTAAAATAAAAAACTTAACTTGTTGTTTTAGCATGAATAAAATCATCTCTTTGAAACGGAGGGGGGCAGGACAAAAGGTCGACTCTGTTTAGGGCTTTGCGGCTTTTTCTTGTTTTTCAGCTAGGGCCATGTAAACGCGCTCGGGGGTAAGGGGCAGTTGACGAAACCGTATTCCGGTCGCATCGTAGACGGCGTTCAAAATGGCCGGGATTGTCGGCATGATGGCACCCTCCCCGACCTCTTTGGCTCCGAAAGGGCCGTAGGGTTCGTGGGATTCGACGATGATCGCCTTTACATTGGGCATATCCAGTGATGTCGGGATTTTGTATTCGGCGAAATCCGGATTGATGACCTTTCCTTTCGAGTCGAATTTGACTTCCTCGAACATCGCCTCCCCGAGGCCCATGGAAAGGGACCCCTGCATCTGGCCTTCCACCGAGGTCCTGTTGATGGCGAAGCCGCAGTCATGGGCGTCCGTCATCCTTTCCACCGTGATTTTGCCTGTTTCCATGTCCACGGCTACTTCTACGACTTGAGCCGAGCAGCCATAGGCCGGGGATGTTCCTACCGCTGCACCCTTGTGTTTACCGCCGAGTGGAAGGGGCTTGTATCGGCCTTTGCCGATGATGCTGCCTTTTGCGAGGTAGGCTATCCTGGCTGCCTCCTGAAATGTCAGGTTTTCATCACCTTCAGGAAGTCCTCTCCAGCCTCGATGTTCGTTTTTGTATCTTTTCCGGATATGGGTGAAATCCACGCCTCCGTGCGTGAAGGCCACGATGCCGTCTTTTACTTCGAACTCGGCCGGATCCACCCGAAGTTCGTCGGCCAGCACATCGATTATCTGTCTTCTGACGTCGAGTGCCGCCTCTTTGACGGCATGGCCTGTCATTAGGGTTTGTCTGCTCGAATAAGCCCCCAGGTCGACCCCGAAATCGGTATCTCCTGAGGAGACCCTTACGGAGTCAAGTGGAATGCCAAGGGCTTCTGCTGCGATCATGGCAAGGGTAGTATCGGAACCTTGCCCTATTTCCGCGGAAGCCGTGTAGACATGAATGCCTTCGCCGTCCTCTGCGACGTGAATGGTTACGGTTGCGTGGTATGTATCAGAGCGGTAGATAGGGTACCCCGCTCCGGAAACGAAAAACCCGCATGCCATACCGATTCCCCTGCCTTTGGGCAAACGCCCCTTCTTTTGGCTCCAGCCGGAACCTTCACGCACGGCCTCGATACACTCCTTCATCCCCAGGCTGTTCATCCTGAGATCGTTACAGCTTACATCACCGGCCTCCATGATGTTCTTGAGCCTGAAGTCAATGGGATCCATTCCAAGTTCTTCGGCTATGCAATCCAGTTGCTGCTCCCATGCCGCCCTTGCAATAACCCCTCCGTGGCCGCGCTGGGCTCCGCATGCCGGTTTGTTGGTGCATACACGATAGCCGTCGTATTTCATGTTCGGAAGACGGTAAGGTCCCCCAAGAAGGGAGCCTGCATAGTAAACCGTTGCAATGCCGAAACTGCTGTACGCTCCTCCTTCCAGGTGGCACTCGTTTTTGAGAGCCAGGATGGTGCCGTCCTTCTTGACCCCTGTTGTGAGCGTATGGACGAATTGGTGCCTTGCCCTGCAATGAAGAAAGACCTCTTGCCTGGTGAAGTTCATTTTGACAGGTTTACCAGTTTTCATGGCCAGGAAACAGGCGGTTATCTCCATCGCGCTGGCCGAGGCCTTGGGACCGAACCCTCCGCCTACATAAGGTTTAACGACCCGTAACTTTCCAATGGGAATGCCAAGCACCATCGATACGGTTCTCTGCACGTAATGGGGAACCTGGGTGCTGGTATGAAGTGTGAGATAACCCCTGCTGTCACATTCTGCAACGCAGCCCTGGGGTTCGAGAAATGCGCCGTCCTGACGCTTGCTTCTAAATGTATCCGTTTTAATCAGGTCACATCGTGCGAGCGCCGCCTCGACGTCACCGAATTCATGGTGTACCTCTGCGGCGATATTTCCCTCATATTCATCGTGAACCAGAGGGGCGTCCTCGGCCATTGCCTCTTCCATGTTGAGAACCGACGGCAGCTCTTCGTATTCCACCTGAATCAGGGACAAAGCTTCAAAAGCGGTTTCAGGATCGACCGCGGCCACGGCGGCAACCTCGTCTCCCACATACCTGACTTTGTCCAGGCAGAAAAGTGTTTCATCGTATCTTGCAGGGCTTACTCCGTACTTGGCGGTTCCTGTATCCCGCGCGGTCACCACCGCCTTGACTCCGGCAAGCTTCTCCGCTTTTGATGTGTCGATGCGGATAATCTTTGCGTGGGCCAGCGGGCTGTGTAATATGGCGCCGAAAAGCATGCCGGGAATTCGAATGTCGTCAATATATTTTGCGGTTCCGGAAGCTTTGTCCGGTGCGTCTATTCTTGCGGCCCTGGAATTTATCACCGAATATTTTTTCATCCTCGCTTCCCCGTTTATCTGGATTTCAAGCATCCTGCGGCGGATTGTACGGCTTCGACGATTTTTTGATACCCTGTGCAGCGGCAGAGATTGCCGGACAATGCCTCCCTGATTTCCCTTTCTGATGGGGCGGGATTTTTTTGAAGCAGGCTGTATGAAGAAAGGATCATACCTGGAGAGCAGAACCCGCACTGAATGGCGCCTTTCTCTACAAAGGCCTGCTGAATCGGGTGCAGACCGGCTTCCTGCTTCAGTCCTTCAATGGTCAGGATCTCGCCACCGTCGGCGCTGACAGCAAGCACCAGGCAGGAATTAACCGGTTTTCCGTTCAAAATGATTGTGCAGGCACCGCACTCTCCGGTTCCGCAGCCTTTTTTGGTCCCGGTGAGTTCCAGTTCTTCCCGGAGAAGGTCCACAAGGAGCCGGTTGGGCTCCACTGCGAGTTCATGTTCTATCCCGTTGACTTTCAAATGTATCAAAGTCTTCACTTTTTTTCTCCCATTCAGGAAGTTGCGTTTTTGTATGCCATGCGAAGGGCTTTTTTACTCACCGCCTTGACCATCTCAAGGCGATACGCAGCAGAAGCCCTGAAATCGTCAATGGGCTTTGCATCTGCGGCCGCCGCTTTTCCTGCTTCGTGAAAAAGACCCTCCTCCCCTTTTCCCCCAAGAAGGGCAGTTTCAGCTGACAGGGCGCGAATGGGTTTGGGTGCCACCGACCCCAAAACGATTCGTGCTTCGCGTATCCTGCCCTGGGGACCATCAAGTGCCAGAAAGGCCGCGACATTCACGATAGATATTTCCAGTGTGTTTCTGACGCCGAGTTTAATGTATCCGCTTCCTGAAAAGAGCGGGGGTTCGCTCAGCACGACAGAGATAAGGATTTCCCCGGGCTCGATGGCTGTCTGGCCGGGGCCTTTGATGAACTCCTCCAGAAGGATTGTTCTTTCGCTATTGCCCTTTTTGAGCACAACTGAGGCGGAGTGGGAAATAAAGGCCGGCGGGAGGTCGGCTGCAGGCCTTGCAGTCACAATGTTTCCGCCGATAGTGGCAAGATTTCTTATAAGCGGGGAGCCGAGTGATTCAGCAGCGGCAAAAAGTGCGCGGAAATCCGCCCCGATTTTATTGATTTCCTGCAGTTGGGAGATGGTTACCCCGGCTCCTATGGACAGGGACCCGGGTTTTTCACTCGCAGCCTTCAATTGCTGAATGCGGGATAAATTAACCAGATGTTCAGGAGAAACCTTCCGCTTTTTCATGTTCACAAGCAGATCCGTTCCCCCCGCCAGGATCGATGCCTGTCCACCGATTTCATCCATCAGCCGAAGCGCTTCGTTCAGCGTTTCCGGCTCATGGTAATGGAATTTCGGTAAAAACATCCTTTGTCTCCTGTTTGATATTGTTTTAGAAAAAACTATAAAAATTAAATGGAAGTAAAAAAGCAGGATTATCAGTAGAAACTATATTTATCGTAGTCGAAGAAAGCGATCTGACCGCCTGCCCGGCCAAAACGGCCAGGCAGGCAGTCGGATCTGGGGGGAAATCTAAGGCAACTGATGCCTGTCTTTACAATAATCAGCCTTGTTCTTGTTCACGCACCTTTTCATCATGCGGGTGCACGAACATCAGGAAGGTACAAAGCTTACAGATGTCGAAGCCTGGATAGGTTTCTCCTGTTCTCGGGAAGCTGACTCCTCCGTCACGGACGATTCGCTCGAGCATCCAGTGCACCGTGGGCTCCATCTGCTCGTAGGGCCAGATAAAGTTCACCTCGCCCTGTTCGGTCTTTCCTGCGGTCTTGCTGCTGCTGCACATCTGGGTCACGTTGGGTTTCTTGGTGACGTAGCACTGGACACAGCCGTGACAGACAGAGGAATTCATGGTCATTATCATTTCAAAAGGGTGCGTGTCGAAAGCAGCGCACCAATCGTTGGCCAGATGATAGGACTGAAGAGGGTCACACATTCCATGGATCAAGTCCGGTTTAAATGTCGCTTTGTGGATCGGTGCGGTGGCAAAGGCCAGAAGACCCTCTGGAAGCCGCTTCTTGGTCTTTACGAAACGTTCGGCCTGATCCCTGTTTTTGGTGTATTTCAGGTGGCTTTTAACTTCTCCTTCATCCAGGTCCTTCCATCCCATAACGTATTTCGCATTGGTACAACCCATTTTGTCTTCGGTTCCGAGCAGTACGTCCCCCCTCTGGCGGGAGGCGGCGATAAAATGACAGAAGGTGTATGGCCGCAGGGCCACTCTGTATTCGGTCGAGTTTTTAAAATCTTCCAGTTGATTCTGGGAAAAGAAATATTTGACCGCCACAGGGTAATATTTCATTTTCAGGAAGTTGCGCAACGCGAATACTATGTCCGTATGACTCAGGGTGTTGCAGGTGGAATCGGTGTTCTCCAGAATTTCTTTTGCAAGTTTAACATCATCCAGGTAGGTTTGCGTGTCGATCATTTCGAATTTCTCCTTTCTTAACGGGGTGTTCAAATTCCACACGGAACTGGTTCGAGTTTAGAGACGCGGGCAAAAAGGCCCAAGATTCCAACCAAATCGGTTAAGGAATGAAAGAAACGTAGGCCTTCTGTCATTATTGGCTTATGTCAAGTTTGACAGATTGTTGGAGGTATATATAATGTAAAAACATCAGTCAAGAAAATTTGTGCCGGGAGCATAAAAAAAATGGAGAAAGTGGCGGCCTTTTGCAATCGTATTACTCCGGCCAACTGGAACATAGCAATTGATCCAGGCGGGTTTCAATTCAACTTTCCGCGCATGCTCAACATAATGCTTGTGCGGCTTGACCATTTAATTGACGGTTGGTGTTATGCACTGAAAAAGGGAAGAATGGAGATATCCCCGGTAAGTCAATATGCAAATACACATGCAGAAGCCCGGCGGGCACTTGATCTTTATGGTGAGCATATGGTTGCGAGAAGCGAAATCTGGCTTTATCCTGAGGGCTGTGCCTTTTATGGTGATGATGTCTTTGCAGCTGCTGTGCATGAAATCGCCCATGTCGCTGTGGACAGGGCGTATATGCGTTCTCGAAAGACCGGACCGGTTGATAGGGTTAAAAGCCCGTTCAGGGAGGACCTGCACGGTGGGGATTTTTGCCGGGCATTTGAAATCCTGATTCAGAGAACCGCCACCAATTGTCGCGATCATATCGAAATTGTCCCCTTGCTCCGCCGCGAACTCCACCGCTATCGGATGGCCCAGATAGGCGATATCCGGGAAATCGCAGGTGGATGGTCGTGGATAGGGTGGTAGAGGTGGCCTTGCAGTGCGATTCCTGCCCTGTAGTAAAGAGCCTTTCCCGTTGACCAATATGAGTTAAAACAGTTCGAATGTTGATGGAAGATGGCCGAATTTATGCTATATTGAAGTTTGATTTTGCCTCACGGCGTCAATCCGGGCGTTGTTTTCAGCCCGGCTGTACCATGATAAAGACGATAAATCCGGGGATTACGATGAGACCTTATGTAGATAGTTTCCGTCGGAAATCAGTGGTGGGGATTTCTCGCACATGGAGAGAAATCAAGGGAAGGGCCAGGCGTACTTTCAAGGGCAGTATTCACCCGGATCTTCCGCGTGAGGATTTGGACTACCTGAAGGCCAGGATGGCCGAGTGCGTCGAGGGAAGAGGCGGAGAGGCAAGCGCCCGGGCCCGGACCGAGGAATTGGGGCTGATTTACAAGAGCCTGAGCAGGCGCGGAAAGAAAGTCTTTTTGAGGCGCCTGGCATATGACTTCGCTCTGGATGTGGACCCGGTAATCGCCATTTTAGAAGAATTGAAGCAGGCGGAAGGCGATTTATCGCGCTTTAACCTTGAGTATCGCCTGCGGAATGCGCTTGATTCTTCAAGGCTGCTGATCCTGAGGCAGTTTAATACCCTTCCGGACGGGTTCAAGTTCCTGGTTGATATGCGTGCCGATCTTCTGGGGCTGGGCCGGGGAGATGCTTATCTCGAGAGCCTCGAGAAAGACCTGAAATACCTGCTCCGGAACTGGTTCGATGTGGGCTTGCTTGAACTTCAGGAAATGACATGGGAATCCCCTGCGGTCCTGCTCGAAAAACTCATCCTCTACGAGGCTGTGCACGAGATAACCTCATGGGCGGATTTAAAGAACAGGCTCGATTCCGATCGGCGGTGCTTTGCCTTTTTTCACGGCAAGATGCCCTACGAACCTCTTATATTCATCGAGGTGGCGCTTACCCGTGGGATCGCATCGACCATCCATGAACTCCTCGATCAGTCCCAAGAGCTTGTCGATCCTGCCGATGCGGATACCGCCGTATTTTATTCCATCAGTAACACCCAGAAAGGGCTTGCAGGAATAAGCCTCGGGAATTTTTTGATCAAGCGTGTGGTAGGGCGACTTTCCGAGGAGCTGCCCGCGGTGAAGACTTTCGTTACTCTGTCTCCTGTCCCCGGTTTTCGTAAATGGCTGGACGCCAAGCTCACCGAAGGCGATCAATCGATTTTCACCGCGAAGGAAGTGCTTGAAATAAACCAGCTGGGTGGAGGAGAAAATGCTGCCGACAGCCTTTTAACGATCTTGAACACCGAGTGGTATGCTGATGCCTATACAGGGGAAACACTGAAAAAGATTCTTATCCGGTTGATGGCCTGCTACTTGCTTCACGAGAAAAAGGGCAGTCGAGCTCTGGATCCGGTGGCGAATTTTCATCTCTCGAACGGAGCTAGATTGGAACGTATCAACTGGCTTGCTGATACTTCGGAAAAAGGCCTGGTCCAATCAGCCGGTATTATGGTCAACTATCTTTATTCTCTGAAGAATATCGACGACAACCACGAAGCCTATGTCTCCGAGGGTGTCATCCGGGCATCAAAAGCCGTGAGAGAGTATGCCCGTACAGGTCGAAGTTGATGAGGTCGTAAAAAGTCAAAATAACGATGTCCTTCGGGGTCGGGGTCGCTATCGGGATCAGTATCGGACGTTGATCGGCAGCCTTTTCGACCCCGATACCGATTCCGACCCCGACGCCGATAAAGCGGAGATTGTACTTTTTACGACCTCATCAAAGTTGATGGGAACGAAACGTGATGGAATGGGATGTTGGGTTGCCGGTGTCTGCAGTACCTTACCTCCTGGTTCAAACGGTAAGCCCTCTGCCTGCGGAGTCTACGGACCGGGCGTTTTTGGGTATAGCCTCTGGCGGTCGGTAATCCGCCATACCATTTCTCGTTGTATCCCCGATCGGATTATCTCCGGCTGGGCTTTTCAGCTTGAAGCCCCCTATAAAGCCGAAAGTGTCTCTTATCCCATTTTCCCTTTCATGATATCCAGTATCGTCGCATCAACGCCTACCATGCCGATCCGACTGATCCTGCTGAAGTTGCGGATTGTTTCCTCGGCTGTCCGGCCTACGAAGCCCTCCTTTTCCCGGATGCCGCAGTCGTTCAAGGCCATATATGCTGCGCGGATGGCCGAGTCCGTGGAGCTGACCACCTTGAGCGCGCATCCTCCTTTTGCTCCATCGCAGAGCATGCCCCCAAGATCGCTGATCAGGTTATTCACCGCCAGAGTTATTTTGTCCTGATCGCGGCCATCGAGCTGATAAACGATGGCAACCGCCGCACCTACGCCTGCGGCGATGGCACAGCCGCAGATCGGGGAGAGATCGCCGGTGAAGCATTTGATATAGCTGTTTATCAAATGGGACAAGGCGATGCTTCGAAGAATGCGTTTTTCTTCCACCTGGAAATGCCTGCCCACATTATCGGGAACCAGGATCGCGACGATTCCCTGGTTGCCGCTGCCACCGCTTGCCATGACAGGGACGTTCAACCCGGCCATTCTGGCATCGGTGGCCGATGCTGTCAGCACCTTGCAGGAAGAAACGATATCGTTTTGAAGGAGGCCCTGTTCGACGATGCGGGAGACATAATACCCTACCTTTTTGAGCTTTCGCCCAGCCTCGGAAGCCCGCCGGTTCATCTCCACGCCGGTGTGGATAGCTGAAAGGTCGTCCGCATCCATGGCCTCTACGAGATCTATCAGGTCGGATACTTTACTTTCCCGGAGGATTTCACGATAGGTTTTTTGAGCATTCCTGGCTTGACGAGGTCTCGGCCGCTCCAGGATTACCACTCCGTTTTTTTCAACAAGAACCAGGTTGGTGTGGCCGCCTTCCACGACAGCCCGCGCCCGGCTCTGGCCGGAAGCCACCTGCACCTCGATATAAAGCTCGGTTTTCTCTGTATCATAGCTGATGGATGCACGCTTTTCGCGTATCAGCTCTTTGGCCCTGTCAACGATACCGGGTTCGACTGAACGCAAAAGCTCCATTCGTAAGTCGGGCCGTTTTATAAACGCTCCCATGACCCCGGCAAGGAGATTGCCTCGCTCACCTCCGGAATTGGGGATGGTGACGGCAAGGCCGTTTTTGTAAACCCCCGGATCCACAACGATCCTTATGTCTTCAGGCTCCCCTTGGATTTCGGCGGCAGCGGTGGCGGCGGCCAGGGCGACCGCAATGGGTTCGGTGCAGCCCAGCGCCGGAAATACTTCGTGGCTGAGCACTTCTTTAAGAATATTCATCAGGCATCTCCTAGAGGCGACATGGATGGCCTTGTAAAAAGTCAAAAAGACCGTCCCTCGGGGTCGGGATCGGTATCGGCATCGGTATCGGACGTTGATCGGTGGCCTTTTCGACCCCGATACCGATTCCCACGCCGATAAGGGAGGATACATGCACTTTTCGGACTTTTACAACGCCGTCGACATGAATCGCCAAGATAGTCAGATCGATTTATTTCGCAACTCCCTTGTCATAAACATTGCAGATACAGCACAGAAAGGTCCCTGGGGCGGTGTCACTCAGGTTCTTCATGCCGTGAGCTTCCATGCTGGGGATATACACACAGTCTCCAGGGCGTGTGATGACCGTGTCTTTCAGCTGGCCGGTTTCGCTGTCATAGGACCAGCACTCGAAACTCCCGGTCAAAATATACATGGTTTGATGATAAAAATGGTTATGAATGGGTATCTCCGCCTCCGGTTCGGCCGTGAACAGCCGGAGGCCGTATTCAGGATTTCCCAGGTCGTCTTGCCCGTGTTTGGAGAGCCATTGTAACGTTATTCCTTTGACATCATAAGGCTGATTTTTATAGGCTATTTTATCAATCTTAATTTTTTCCATATGTTTTTCATTAACTACTTCCATTGTTTTCTCCTGTTTTTTATTTATCATCCGGTTGATTTTTTAACACAGATTGGTTTTTATCTTTTCAATGAAGTGTCGATGTCAACGAAAAAATTCTGGCAGAATTTCAGGAAAAGGGATTAGTGAATCACTGAACGGTTTTTATTTGTACTTTTTGTGAATATCGGGTATTTTTTTTAAAGGAAAATAAAGGTAGGGTCTCGTCTTTAACGAAGATACAGGGCGAATTACGCGGGATCCAAAAAAACCTTTTGCTTGGATTGAAGACGGAGGGGAAGATGAAAATAGGCGAATTCATGACTACGCGGATCGAGTATATCGATGCGGATAAATCAGTGTATGACGCGGTCGAGGTTCTGGTGGACAGGCGTATCCGAAGCGTCGTTGTCAGGAAGAATTCCGACGGTAACGATTTCGGAGTAGTAACCGCCAGGGACGTGGTTTTCAAGGTGCTTGCAAAAGGCCTGAATCCAAAAGACGTGAAGCTTTCTGAAATTGCGTCTGCACCGTTGATCTGTATGTCACCCGACACGGAATTCGATGAAGTGGCCCTGATAATGGAAAAAAACAAGATAGCCAGGGTTTATGTATGCGAAAAGGGAGAAGTCCTGGGTCTGGTTTCATTACTGGACCTGATGTCCGCGGAACTCATCATGCGAGCGAGAGGGGACAATGTTTCTTGAAAAACTCTTTTCACACGGTAGAAAGGAGCGGGAGGTCATTGGTGACATCTCCAGGCACATCGAGTTGCTGTCGACCGCCTGCAGGACCTTCCGCCACGGCCTGCAGCAGGGCGACAGGAGCCTTATGCAGGAAGTGGCCGCACTTGAACGCTACGGGGACGCTGTTCGCAGGGAAGTGATTTCCCACATTTATGAAGGTGCGTTCCTGCCTTATCTTCGCACGGATCTTTGCGCATTTGTGGAAATAGTCGATCAGGTTTTCGAAATGCTCAAGGATATCGCCATGCTCTATTTGCACTGTCCTCTGCCCGAAAGCATTCAAAAACAGTGCTGCATGGTGGCGTTGCTGAATCAACGGGTGTCGGAAATGCTTCTTTTGACATTCAAAGCCATGAGCAAAGGGGAGGATATCCGGGAAAAGACCTTGGCGGTTCGAATCTATGAAAAAAAAGTTGACGATATAAAATATGATCTCCTCGAATCCTTGCAGCACGTATCCATAGATAATTTCTGGAAAGGGAGAATGCTGGCGGATTTTGTTTCAGGTTTAACTAAAATAAGTGATATTATAGAAGATGCAACCGATAGCCTCCAGATCATCAACGTGATGACCAGGTGATCCTGCGCCGATTCATTCCTCGGTTACGGGTTTCAGTGGGCGGTAATTCAAGGTTTTGCCGGTTTTGGAGATCGCTCCTCATTTTACGCTAATGTTTTTTCTTGGCGGTCAAAACAACCATGACCCCGATAAGGCGGGGATGGGACTTGTTACGAACCCGTCACAATTGGGAATCTTTGACAGGAACGAGTTTTCTCGGTCCGCCCGATCGGTCTCGGGACCAATCTCTCGGAGGGATTATCTGTGAAAGGTTTTCCATCATATTGAGTCCGGCCAGTCTCTCTATAATTAAATTCCATGCACAGGGGACATCGTCTCGGATTTCGCACCTACCGTTTCGTGACCCGCCGCAAGGGCCGTTGAAAAGCTGTTTAGCACAGCGCGTTACCGGACAGATTCCCGCGGTTTGGGCTAGAATGCAGTCACCACATCCACGGCATTTTTCTTCCCATACGCCGGGTTCGTCCACCGCACCCAGAAAAGTCGTGTTGAGCGCAGGGATGACCGGCACCCTGGGAAAAACCTCTGAAACGGTCTGAACCCCGGCTCCGCAGGCCAGGGAAAGCACCGCATCGGTTGGTTCTGGAATTTCCAGGTTTTCTTCCACCAGGTCCTTTTCACATTGGCGTATCAACGAGGCGATGCGGAAGACAGGCGACTGGCCACCGTAACGATAAGGCAGGGACAATTCCCGCACAAGGTCTTCGGCGGCCCTGCTTCCTCCGGTGAGACAGACAGTCACGCAACTGCCGCAGGCCACTACCAACACATTTCTGAATCGGGCTGTCGAAGAGACGATTTCACGGATAGGCTTGGTTTCGGCAACGATCATTACTCATCCGCCTTCAAATTTGTGCCCGCAGCAGCCCGGTAAGGCCCCCAGGCTTTTCGGATTTTGTCATAACTGTGATCCGGGCACCTGATAGAGGGCCTCTCAGAGAGTCTTCGGCCGAGAGCCTCGGCGAAAGGCACGGTATAAACAGGTTTTCCGCAGATTTCACACCGGGCGAGTTTCAACGAGGTAACCTGTTCCCAGGGCCCATCCAGCAAATGTTTGAATTCCACTGCATCTTCAGGGCAGATCCTGCGGCAGTGGCCGCATCTGGCACATAGCGTCATGTTGTGAGATATTATTCTTCGGTCCCCTTCATCGGTGTACCTGAGCGCTCCGGCCGGGCAATTGCGTACACAGGCGAGACACCCGTTGCAGTTTTCATTCACCCTGAAAAACGATGTCACCAAAGTTTCTCCTATAAATAAACCCTTGGGGGCTGACCAAGCGCGGCGGAGTTTTTTAGAACAGCGGCGGCTGCTTCCCTTACACGCGGCCCGCGGAGATTGTAATCTTCAACATAAATCAGGGCACCGGTTTCACATACCTGCAGGCAGGCAGGCGTACCGCCGCATAGGTCGCACTTGAAGGGGACGCCTCGTTCGCCATCGAATCCGAGAGCCCCGAACGGGCAGGCGGAAACGCACATGCCGCAGCCTACGCACCGAAAAGGATCAATCATCACCCTTCCGGAGGTTTCATCGATATAAACGGCATCTCTCGGGCAGGCGTCCCTGCATGGCGGAGAAGTGCAATGCCTGCAGAAAACAGGAATTTCGATTTCACCTTCCCCGGTTATAATCCGTATTCGTGACTTTTCCGGGTTTTCGACCCCGGCGTGAACGACAGAACAGGCAATTTCGCAGAGTCTGCACCCATCGCATCGCAGGGGGTCCGCTTCAAGTATTTTCGGCATGATACGTTCGCCCCTATTTCCATCGCTGAAGCAAATAGGGTTTGGTTCTTTCGAAAGTCATGCAGTCCTCTTCAATGGCTTCTTCTGCCTGCTTGGCGGTCATTTTTTTTGTTCCCTTGACGAAGCTCAAAGTACGTCCGAAATAAAGAGGGATCAAGGCTTCCATTATCTGCTCCCGCCCGGAGTTTTCATCCCGGTAGGCAACCGCCCAGTCGAAGAGTATCCGTGCCCAAAGGTCGGTCGGAAAGTTGAATTCTCTTTCTTTCAAGCTCTGAATTTCCATCAATTTTCCGTGAACTCCCTGGGTCAGCACATCGTGCCACAAGTGCCCGTACTCGGAAAGCCCTCCGTGAAAGCGGTCGAGGAGGTTCCTTGTGTTGACTTTGACCTCGGGAGGCATTTCGGTATGTCCAAGCCCGAAACCGTAGATGGCGGTCGGCCTGCTGAATTTTATCTTTTTCCAGAAAGGACCGATATGCTGCATAATGGAGAATATGGTGCCCACGACCTGTCTGAACATCGGTCCCAGCTGGGAGCCGGGATCTTTTACCCGGTGGATCTTTGGCCTGCCCATGAAGGCCTGGGCCACTCTTGCACGATGAGCCAGCGCAAGGGTGGTCATCCACACATCGATTCCGAAGTTGGCAACGGCTTCATCCCAGTATTCGGCGGCCCTGAATATTTCCGCCATCTTTCCGCTGAATCCGAAATCTCCTCCAATGGGCTGACGAACCCGCCTTCCGTACAAACATCTTACCAGGGGATAGGCTATTCCGTTCGTTATCGTGCCGTCGTACTTGTGGCGGATGTACAAGGGTGTTACATATGAAAATCCTTGAAGCAGCGGTTCCCCCAGGTGTTTAATCCATTCGGGGGTTATGCTTTTGAGGTCTGCATCCACGACGACAACAGCCTTGGCTTTGAGGTCGACGGCTTTCTTGAAAAGATTCTTGAAATTGTTTCCCTTCCCTTTTACCCCTTCGGGGGTGGACAGATAAATTTTAGGAGTCTGCACAGGGGTTTGCATGAAAACTTCGCCAGTTCCGTCGGGTGAGTTGTTGTCGCAGTTCACAATCACGGCTTTTTTCCCCCCGAAGTAGCGGTGCAGTCCCTCGTCAGCCTGGGTAAGCGGAAAAGCGATGGAATCCGCTTCATTGTAGGAAGGAATAGCAACAATGATTTCGGCCGAGCTGATTTTTTCGGGGTTTATTTCAATTTCAATACTCTTGTTCATTTGATCCCCCTTGCAGTTCATCCAGTAAATCGATAACAGCGGTGTTCCAGCCCCTGGGCCCCGGGCTCCGGGTGATTGTAAGTCTTTTGATTCGGTGCCGCAACCTTTGGACGGAATCATTCGATTTTACCAGCACCGGATGGTCGACGACCTCCAGCATTCCAAAATCGTTGGGACTGTCGCCGAGCGCTGCGGTAACCACCTCTCCGCAACCGGCCCTGTACCAGTCAACCAGTTTTTCCACCGCAGCCTCCTTGCCGCCGTGCCGGTAAAGATGATGGAATCTCCCGCCAATGCTCATGTTCAGGCTGCGCCTTTTGACCGCTTCCTGCAGCAGTAGGCTGTCGGACGATGAGCGAAACTCGGGTATGAAAGGTTCATCGAATTCGCGCTTTGAAGCAAGCACGCTTTCAACCCTGTTGAGACCGGTAATGCGTGAGATTTCATCCGGTTTCATCTCGTGGAAACCTTTCACCGGAAAGGGAAGTTCGGACCGGATTTCCTCCAGGGCTTTGGTAATAGCCTCATAGTCCCGTCCAAGTTTCCATTTCCAAAGATCACCGCTTTTCACCGCCTCGGACGGTATAGGTTTTTCAAGACCCGGCGGAAAGAAGATGCCGCCGCCGTTTTCGCAGACGAAAGGCGCTTTTATGCCCATCTTCTTCCGCAATATATCCATTTCGGCCCTGGTTTTACTCGAAACCAGTATGACCGGCACGCCTTCGGCCGTTGATCTTTCGAGCGCCGGCCGAGCCTCTTCCCATCTGTATGTTTCATGGTCCAGGAGGGTGCCGTCCAGGTCGGAAAAAATAATCAACAGCGGCATTTATAAACCCTTATCCGATCAAAAGAATCTCTTTTTTTCCTGTTCCACCGCATCGATCAAATCATAGAAAATTCTCGGCAGCCTGTTGGTCACTCTTTCCCATGAAACGGTTTGAGGCATTTCGAAGGTGCTTTTCAGTGTCTTTTTTTCAACCTGAAGAATTGTTTCGGCCAGACCTGAGTCCAGATAGGGCCTGAATTCCTCATGGGTATGAACAAGCCGGAGAAGACGTTCCGTGATGCGGTGCGGGGTTGTCAGCATGTCTCCGGCCACAACGATTGCACCGTGAAAAGTGTCTTTTACCAGGTTTTCTTCCCCTCCGCGATCATAGCCCAGGTTGTTGAAACCGGCCTCGTCGGAATATTTCTTGATTAGTTCTTCGGCCACGGCTTGGTAAGTCACCGCGAGATCCCTGAAAAAAGTTTCGGAAATCTCCAGTCCTTCTTCGATAACAAGAGCATGCATAAGGGTTGTTACAATATCTACAGCCATGCGGTTGAGCCCTCGGTTTTGATCTTCCGGGGAAGGGTCCTGGTGTTTATGATCAAAAGGGCGCTCTGAGAACATAACCTGAGCCGATGATGCAGCCTTTCGATATACTTCAATAAGAGTGAAGACTTCCACCCCCCAGTTGGTGGCAAACCGCATGCGTTTGAGCACATCGACATGGAAGGCCACTTCGCCGGAAAGCTGGTAGTTGAAGCCCAGTAAAAACTCGATGAGATCGAGCATCTTTTCCTGCCGGCTTTCGGTGAATTTCCGTTTCAGTGCCAGGAGTAGCGGATCCAGCAGCAGCCGTTTGACTCTTCCGTAAGGCATGCGGTTCATAATTCGGCTGTAGTAGGCTTTAGAGAAATCATAGCCCAGGACCACTACTGGATAGAACAGGCGGTCCAGCTGCACGCTCCTGAATGTTTTGATGTCGGCGTCGATTAAACCGACAGCCTGTGCTCCGAGGGCTGTGGCTATCCCGAAGCTCATAAACATGTTCCTGCCTTTTCCCGGTTCATTTATGGCGAAGCCGGCCTCGCTCAACTGGTTGTAGATGCCTCCGAAGCTGGGCCCGTCATTCCATTGGATGAGGCAGTTTTTAAAGCCGAATTCCGTCAAAAGATCCCGAAGCCTCCAGGCATCCGCCTCGGAAGCCTGGTCAAGCCCGAAGATGATCTTTGAAAGATAGGTTACCCCTCTCAACTGCTTGAGAATGTTTCTGAAAACCGGCAGGTTTTTTGGGTCGGTGTATTCTGTTGCCAGCGTTGGAATTATCAGCACGGTTTTCTGCCATTTGGAATGCAGACGGAGCTGGTTGCGCAGATTCCGACGGTCCTGGTCCAGGATATGAAATGTAGCTATTTTCGTGCATTTTTGAGAAAAATCGCTGATAGCCGACCTCCTTCCAGGTGCATGAGCATCGGAGAAAAAATGCAGTTACAAAGTCAACGATCCCGGATCCGATTTGTGCCGAATAACGTTAACGGGTGGATAGTTCTTTGTCAACCGTCCTTTCCGCGCCACGGCATCCGGCATCTCCACGGCCGGGCCTGGGGTTGCAGCGGGCTTGATGGTATGCATTGTAATTGTTAAATTATGAAACTTTCAGCGCTTTGATGTCTCCTTACCGGGGAGCCCTTTTTCAAGAAAATCGAAAATTATGGGGCACTATAGCTATAAGGCCTGGATATGGATGATGATTCCTGTAACAGTCAGCAACAAACGGATGGTAGAGATGCCTTTGAGCCTTACAAGCATAAGATTTAAAGCCATATTTCTCATCGTATTTTCGATGGTTCTTTTCTGTTTCGGGGAAGCGAAAAGCGGGGCCGTTGAAATAGATGTAGTCCATTCCCGCGATATTTATCCGGCAGGGGAATCTTATCCTGTCATTTTTATGATTAAAGTCCCTGAATCTATGTATATCCACGGCACCCACGAAGACGGGGATATGATTCCGACAAAATTGATTTTAAATGAAAAGCCCGGGTTCCGTCTGGCGGATTTACGCTTTCCGCCTCCTTCCATGATTACTTTCGAATACGCTCCGGAACCCCTCGAACTGTATTCCGGCCGGTTCCCTGTCAGA
>CAYXDR010000008.1:18653-20454 GCA_964463515.1 uncultured Desulfobacteraceae bacterium
GGACAGTGATGCACAACCGGGACGGCAGGTCCTCGAAGGAAGCCTTGCCTATCAGTCATGCTCTTCTACTGCTTGTCTGCCGCCTGAAACTCTCAATTTCCAGGCTGCCTTTGAGACAGCCCCTCCGGGTAGTCCGTCAAAAATCATCAACGAGGCGATTTTCGAGGCAGACCTGAACAACTCCAGCAATGAAGGGAGCCGGCCATGGGGTTCGGGATCCGGCTTCTGGCTCATTCTCGCCGGTGTATTTTTCGGCGGGCTGGCGCTCAATCTGACCCCCTGCATCTATCCTTTGATTCCGATAACGGTTTCATATTTCGGCGGCAAAGGGTTTGGGGGCCGCTCGTCAGCGATACTTCACGGCCTGTTCTACATTACCGGTCTGGCTGTAACAAATTCACTTCTGGGAGTGGCCGCCAGCCTGTCCGGCGGTATGCTCGGCTCCGTTCTGCAAAACCCTTTCGTACTCATGGCCGTGGCGCTGGTATTGCTGGGGCTGGCGTTGAGTTTTTTCGGGCTTTGGGACATTAAGCTTCCCTCCAGCTTAATGAGGGTGGCCTCGGTGAATTTCGCAGGATTTTTCGGGACGTTTTTCATGGGCCTCACTCTGGGAATTGTAGCCGCGCCATGCCTGGGTCCCTTTATCCTGGGGATGCTCACCTATGTGGGGAGCCTTGGGGATCCGGTGCTGGGGTTCGTCTACTTTTTCGTGCTGAGCCTCGGCATGGGGCTGCCTCTTGCCGTTCTGGCGGTTTTTTCGAGCGCCTTGGAGAGGCTTCCTGTTTCAGGTCCCTGGATGATCTGGGTTCGTAAATTGCTGGGCTGGGTGCTTGTGGGAATGGCTGTTTACATGGTTCAGCCCCTCATCCATTCTCCGCAGGCTCGAAGCCTGATTTCAGCTGTTGTAATCTTGGCCGCGGGGCTCCATTTGATAGTGGCGGGCAGGTCAGTTTCCCAGTCCGTGATTTTCGCAATGCTGAGGTGGTTCGTTGGGGCGGCTGCAGTGACGATGGCTGTTTTTGTTATCTATAACACCTTTATTCCTCGGGATTCCGTGGCTTGGGAGCTTTACCGCGAAGGTGTCTTAAAAGAGGCGGCGGCGCGGAAAATGCCGGTGGTGATGGATTTCTATGCAGACTGGTGCGGGCCATGCAGGGCAATGGACCGGGAAGTTTTCACGGACCGGGAAGTTATTTCACTCAGTTCGCGATTTAGGATGATCAGGGTGGATTTGACGAGATGGAGCCCCTCTCATGAGTCCCTGCAGCGCCGCTGGGGAATCAGAGGGGTTCCCACGATCGTTTTTCTAAATGACTCCGGGTTGGAATCACGTGAATTGAGGATTGAGAGCTATGTGACTGCCGACGAACTTGCAGCCAGGATGAAGAATCTTTGAAAATTATTCCCAACGGATCAAGGCGCTCCCCCATGTCAGGCCACCGCCGAAAACCGGAAGGCAAACAAGATCACCAGGCTTGATGGTTTGGTCACGGACGGCTTCGTCCAGTGCGATGGCGCAGGATGCAGAGGATATGTTGCCGTATTTGTGAATCGTCATATAGAATCTTTCGAAGGGTATCTGAAGTATTTTAGCCACGGATTGAAACATCCGGATATTCGCCTGGTGGGGGATGAACAGGCTGATGTCTTCGATTTCTATCGAATTGCTTTCTGCGGCCTCCTTGATGGCGTCGACAAAGTGCCTGACTGCGACACGGAAGGTTGCGTTGGCCTCTATCATGGTCAAATAATGTAGCCCGTTATCCACGCTTTCGTGATTTATGGGGGTGGTCTTGGAACC
>CAYXDR010000009.1:0-12097 GCA_964463515.1 uncultured Desulfobacteraceae bacterium
CCGGCGCTGGTGCCTTCCTCGATCCGGGTGAACACCTCGGAGACCACAAAAAGCCCGATCAGCAACGGTACGAGGGAAAACCCGTCCATCAGCACGATGGTGCCGAAATTCAAACGCTCATTAGCTGTGATGGGGTCTATTCCGACCATCGCGACCAGGATGCCCAGCAAGGTGCTCAGGAGGCCCTTGACAATTGACTTTCCGATGACGCTTCCGATGATCAAAAAAGCCATGGAGTACACCGCAAAATATTCGGGAGGCCCCATTTTCCGGGTATAAGCGGCCACGAATACTGCCCCAAACAAAAGGAGCAGCTCCCCAAGCGTGTCGCCTGTAACCGAGGCTATGGTGGAAACTTTCATGGCTTTCACGGCCTTGCCCTGGCGAGCCAGTGGGTGCCCGTCAAACTGTGTGGCCGCAGCCGACGCCGTGCCGGGAGTATTGAACAGAATTGCAGAGATCGAGCCGCCGAAGCGCCCTGACTTCCCGATGACGTACAAAAATATCAAGGCCCACAGAGGCTCTAGATAGTACGTGACCGGAACCAGCATGGCAATGGCGGCAGCCGTCGTCAAACCAGGAAGCGCGCCGGCGAGCAGCCCGCCCCAGGCGGCAAGGAGAACGAACAGCAGGGCGTAACCGTCACTGAACAATGTGACAAATCCGCCGATGATTTCCATTTCGACACCTCCAGATTCCTGCTGAGCTTCGCTTCGATCAGAAGAAGTTCAGCACCGTAGGCGGAGCGTGATATAGGCCCATGAGCGAGAAAAAAACGTAGTAAATGATCCCTGTGGCCACCACGCTCGGCAAGAGCAGGGATTTCCACCCACGGTTTCCGAACATGTAAAAAACAGGGATCGAAACAAGAAGAGTGGCGGCGAGATAACCGAACAGTTTAAAAAGGACCACATAGCCGAAGGCAATAAGTACGAGCGGGGCGATTCGCTTCAAAACCGCGGCGTCGAAAGGGGCTCCGGCATCGAAGCCTTTCTTCTTATAAAATCCAGCCACACTCAACAAAACTCCAAGGGCCACGATCAACCCCGAGATGATCTGGGGAAGGAGCCTGGCACGCATATCCTCTGTGCCGGCTCCTTCTATCGAACCGGCTTCAAAAAAGAACACCGCCCCTATAACCGCGACAACAATTCCCGTTGTTATGTCGGTTTTTCTTGTCATGATCGGCCCCGGATGGTTCACTGCTCCTGTTTGATAAAGTCAACGACAGGTGCCCAGTCTTCCTTCAATTTCAGCAGGTACTTTTCGCCTTCTTCAGACCCCTTGCTGTCAGGGGCCAGGCCGGCGTTTCCGAGCATCTTTAAAAATGCTTTGTGTTGCGTCATCTCCACGACGGCATCGCTCAGGGTCTTGAGCACATCCGGCGAAATCCCGGCCGGCGCCATGACGGTAATCGGGGAAGTCACCTCGACGAAAGGAATACCCAGTTCTTTGAAGGTGGGAAATTCGGGTTTGGCTTTGTCCCTCTCTTCCAGTGTCAATCCCAGCACTCTCATCTGTTCTTCAAATCCCGTAACCTGCTGCGGCCCCATGAAGCCGAAGTCCACCTGCTCACCAACAACGGCGGCCCTTGTCTTGGCCCCGCCGTTAAAAGGCACATCCTGGGCTGTGATACCGTTCTTCAACAAAAAACCCATCCCGGCCACATGATGGAAATTCCCCCGGCCGGTGTGCGCCCAGCGCAGTTTTCCCGGATTTTTCTTGGCATACGCGATCAGCTCTTCAGCGGTTTCAAACGGACTGTTGGCAGGCACCACCAACCCGGTGCTGAGTTTGCCGACAATGCCCACGACCTTAAAATCCTCAAAAGGATCGACCGGAAGCTTTTTAAACATTGACTTTAAAATGAAGGACCCGGCTGATGCATGGTACAGGGTGTATCCGTCCGGTCGGCCGCTTGCCACAAATTGGGCGGCTATAACCCCGCCGGCACCGGGCTTGTTCACTACCACCATCGGCTGGCCCATTACATCGTTGGCAACACTTGCAATCGCCCTACCATAGGTGTCAGTTCCGCCCCCTGCGGAAAACCCTACGATCAGGGTCACGGGTTTGGCAGGAAAATCAGCGGCAATCCCCGAGCCGACAAACCCGGAAAACAATACCGGCAAACAACAGGCAAACAACTTCAACATTGCTCGACATTTAATCTTCAACATGTTTCCCTCCCTTGTCTTGGTGGTTGAACTACTGTCATACAAGCAGGACTGTCCATTTGATAGCATATTAGTTGCTAAGACTGCAACTATTTTTTGATGGAAAAAGACCACTTTTTGAGCTATGGTATTTATCGTGTTCATCCACATTGATACAAAGGTTAGGTTGTTTTAACGTTAAAAAAACGAGAGGCGAGGCGATCCCATGCCCGATACAATAAGCGGCAAACCAAACCCGGCAGCGGGGAAACTCACCCGCGCACCATCGGTTCTATCCCCGGCTTCGGATGCCGATATAAACATTATCAGCGACCTCCGCACATTGGGATTCGGCGAATACGAGGCACGGGCCTACATCGGCCTGTTAAAGTGCGGACCCGCCACAGCTTACGAAGTGGCCAAAGTCTCCGACCTGCCCCGGGCCAATGTATACAGCATATTGAAATCCCTTGCCAAAAAGGGGGCGGCCCAACCGGTAAACGAAAAACCTCTCCGCTACATGCCCATCAGCCCGGAAGAAGTTTTCAAGCGCATCACCGAAAACACAAGCCGGCTTTGCGCAGATATGGTCGAACGCCTGTCTTCGATCAAGGACAACGATGGCCGGGAATACGTCTGGATTTTCAAAGGCAAAGTGGAAATTTTAAGAAAAATTTCCGAGATGATCAAGGCGGCAAAAGAACATGTTTGGCTTAAAGGAACGGCAGCCTCTCTCCAGCCGCTCCTGCCGGAAATCAAAAAAGCCGCCTGGAGGGGAATTTCCGTCGTGATCGTGGTTTTTTCAGATTCCGTTGAACCTTTTCAGTGCGGCGGTAATTGCCAGGTTTTTCTCCATGAAGCCAACGGAGTCATTCTAGGGGGTGCGGACAATTTTCTGACGGTCACGACTGATTCCAATAAAGCCTTGATCGCGAAAGTGAAAGGGGAGCTCGAAGCTGCTTACTCGGAAAACTACCCTTTTGTGTACATGGTCGACGTGATGATAAAGCATGAAATATATTTAGCCGAAATCATGAACCGTTTCGGAGATGAAATCGAAAAGGAATTCGGCGCGGGACTGATCGCTCTGCGGGAAATTTACAACCCGACCCCGCCGGGGGAGCAGTTCGAAAATTACGTCCGGCAACGCTTGTCGGAATTGAACAACAAACATTGATGGCCTAGTAAAAAAACCCCGAACCGTTAGGCCGAAATTTCAACCCTGCACATCCGGCCCTACCACCCCCAGCCCTACACGAAGTGATTCTGTCTCCATGATTTCGCCGGGGCTGAGATTGGCAATGCTCACATCCGGGCCGAACATCCGAATAAGCGTCTTTTTTACTTGGTGAATTTCTGGAACAGTACTTCCTATTCGAGTGGTCGGCAGTTCGAACATAGTCCGGTCGATATCCAGTGATTCCGACAACACCTGAACCATTCGGTCGTTAACCGAACCGGAAAGAACAATCTCCGCTCCTTCAACGAGCACCATTTCCGCTCCAACCTCCAGGTCCCGCAATGACTGCTCGACCAGCTCCCGGGGGTCGCTGTTTTCCTTCTTGGAACCAACCTCGGCGAAGGCATCGATACCGGCCTCCCGCATCATGCGGATTTGGCGCACCCGCTCATCTGGATCTAATTGAACATAATTTTCAGATACTTCTGATGCCCTGAAACCCAACCGGTAAGCCTCGTCCAAAAATCTTCTCAGGACCCCCGGACCCTCGTGAGCATAGACATATTCCATGAACTGCCCACCCAGATAGGGCCGAACACCGAAACTGTGGTACAGGGAGAGCTTTTCCATCAGAAGGTCTTCGTTGTAAAGCCGTGCAGTACCGGTTGCTATTTTTGCGATGTCAAGGTACTGCCCGGTGGTTTCAAGAATTTCACGGGTCTCGGAAACCCCCAGCCCCCAGTCGCTGATTAGAGTCAATCCCTTTGTGCGGGGTTTTTCAAAGCTCCTTTTATCGGTGATTTCAACGAAAGAAAACGGTTTTTTGGCATCTTTCATGGTAATCTTCCTTTTTTATAGATAAAGATAGTAAAAAACCACCAATGACAGCAAAGCAGGAGACCCATTTGCTCAAGAGTTTTCCTCGTAAGTTTCTGCGGCCTCTTCAATGCTCCGAGGTTTTCCATACAAGCCGCCAAAGGTTTTACAGCACCGGACACTTTCCAAGGGCAGGCTGATAATTGCCTCATTTGGATATTAGTAGTTTTTGTAACTATTATCGTCAAGCAAAAAATGATGGCCTCGTAAAAAATCAAAATAACGATGTCTTTCGGGGTCGGGGTCGCTATCGGGATCGGTATCGGACGTTGATCAACGCTCTTTTCGACCCCGATACCGATTCCGACCCCGACGCCGACAAGGCAGCGATGCTTCCAATGAATTACCGCTGCCCCACTAATCAAGTTCGTTGCTCATAGGTTGCAACGAACCGGCATGAACCGGTACGACAATTATAAAGAAATCCGGTGTGTGCGCAAGGAAAAATCAGGATTCACATACAAAAGCTGGTTGCATGATTTGCTTTGTCCGTGCTAAAAGCCCTTGGGTGAAAGGAATTTTCGTTTTTTCACGATACCGTTCAACCCGGCATGAAGGGGGGAAATATTTATGGAAGATCTTCTAAAGCGGACATTGGAATTGTTTCGTGAAATCAGTGCAATACCCAGATGCTCCGGCAACGAAGAAAACCTGCGGGGATGGATCGAGTCTTGGGCGCTTGATAGAGGATTAGAAACGGCGGTAGACAGTTATGGAAACCTGCTCGTGAAAATTCCGGCCTCTCCGGGCTGTGAATCCGCCCCCGGAGTTATTCTTCAGGGCCACTTGGACATGGTTTGCGAAAAAACCCCTGATTCCTCTCACGACTTCACCCGGGACCCGATTCCGGTGATTTTTGAAGGCGACTGGATACACGCAAAAGAAACCACGCTGGGGGCCGACAACGGCATTGCCGTAGCCCTCGCGATGGCGCTCGCCGAAGCACGGAAACACTCACACCCACGGCTTGATCTCCTGTTCACGGTCGAAGAAGAAACAGGGTTGGTCGGTGCCTCCAACCTGGACCCGGAAATGCTTTCGGCTGATATTCTTTTGAATCTGGACTGGGAAAAAGAAGCTGAATTCGCCGTTGGTTGTGCAGGGGGAAGAATCATCAGCATGGAAATGCCGCTGATACCGCTGACAATGCCGCAAGGAGGTCAAGCGATCACTGTTTCGGCTTTTGGAATGACAGGCGGACACTCCGGTGTGGATATTCATAAAGGAAGGGCCAACGCCAACAGGGTGCTTGCTGAAATCTTGAAGGAATTACGCCCCTTCCGGCTAATCGAAATACAGGGGGGGACGGCCCCGAATGCAATCCCCCGTGAGGCACGGGCCGCCATTTTCACAAATCCCGATGAAGCACCGGATGTGATGGCCGCGGCGGAAGCCAAGGCTGAAATCCTTCAAAAGAACCACGCCTCGACCGATCCGGGGTTCAAAGTGCGGTTCGAACCGACAGCTTTAATGGACGGCACCACGGCTGTCTCTCCAGCCGTGTCTTCTGTAATCGTGGACCTGCTGCTGGCGCTCCCAACCGGGGTGGCCTCCATAAACAGCGAAGGGAATGTAGAGACCTCGTGTAATCTCGCAAAAATGGACATGCACAACAAAGCCAGGGAATTGCGGGTAATGGTGAAGCAACGCAGCTCGAATCCGTCCACGCTGGAAGAATTAACCGCCAGGATCGAGGCGGTAGCTTCCCTGGCAGGATGCCGGACCGAGTTCGTTGGAGATTACCCACCCTGGATACCCAGGCCGGATTCCCCGCTTCTGGCACGCAGCAAAAAGCTGTGCGAAAAACTCTTCGGTAAAACTCCGGATATCAGAACCGTTCACGCCGGCCTCGAATGCGCTGTAATAGGGTCCCTCCGGCCGGGGATAGATATGCTTTCCCTGGGGCCCAACATTGAAAACCCCCATTCACCCGCCGAAAGGATGTCCAAAAGCTCGGTCAGTCACATCCTTCTTTTCCTCACGGAACTCCTCTGCGGCCTGGCGAAAGAACAGGGATAGCACAGAGAAGAAAGGCGGCGAAAATCCACCCGTGGTATTTGAAATTTTGGGTCAATTATCAGCGGTTTAATTATTTCGAGAAATGAATCCCGGATCAAACTCCCAGGAATCTAAACAGCCTGATTGCGCAGGTCGGAGGTGACCCGGCCGGAAGTTACTACGCTACCGCTCACAGAGACTTTTTCGCATATGGTTACGCCGTCCCATAGGACCGAGTCAGCCACTCTAGCCCCTTTCTCAACTACAACTTTATTCCCCAATACGGCTTTCCCCTCGATGCTGGCTCCGGGATGTATCCTGCAATCCTTACCCGTCAACCTGCATGCCGCCTCTTTTGTTTCGAGATTAGCGCGCAAGTAGGCGGGAACAGTACCGACATCATACCACCGGTGCCCGCATACCAGGTATGCTCCGATCTTGATCCCCCGCGCAATAAGCCTCCGGTAACAATCCATGATCTTTGAATAACAGCCACCGGTGATAAATTTAAGAAGCGCGGGCTCGATCACCTGAATTCCTGTAAAAGCAAAAACCCCTTTGCGGCCCGGATCATATTCTGCGGGAATTCGCCTCACCGTCGATTCCCCGTCGATCACAATTTTATTGAACGGGCCGTAATCATGCACTACAAGGGTTGCCAGCCCTCCGTGCCGACGATGCCATTCAAATGCAGAGGCTATGTCTATATCCGTCAGGATATCTCCGTTGACCACGACGAACGCTTCATCGCCCCAGAAATCCTCCGTGTTCTTGATGCCTCCGCCTGTCCCCAGAATCTCCTCTTCCACCCTCACCTCTACAGGAATGCCGAAAGCACCACGCCCGGCCAAATGATCGGTTAACTGCCGGTGACGATGATGAGCATTGACTACCACGGATTCCACCCCGCACACCGCCAGGTGCGAAATTATTCTGTCTATGAGAGGAACATTTGCTACGGGAACGAGCGGTTTTGGAATCAAAGAGGTAAGAGGCCAAAGCCTGGTACCGAAACCTGCAGCGAGAATCATTGCTTTCATACTTTATTTCCCGGGTTTGGGGATTCTGCAGACCGCCCTGCGCCAGGCCAGTCCGCTTCCTGTCTCATACCGGATGCGGGGCCAGCATAGCCGACCCGGGACAAAAGTGCAACGCCGTTTCCCTGCCTGAACGCTCTTTTGCAAAATCAAGCACGGGTTTACCCCGAGGGTGCAAAAGACAGTTATCATCAGCTTACGTGCCCTGAGAAACAAAACCCCGGATCAAACGGGCAAGAATCTATAACGGCCCCGGTCAGGATCCTCCGGTCGAGTAAAGGCGGAGATAACAACACTGGATCCGGGCTGCTGATTGTTCATTGCCCATTGTCCGCGAATGTATTATAAAGTCTATCCGTTCCCACATTTCTGGAGATCCGCGATGAATTCAACACTCGAGCTTTCCGAGCTGAACACCATGATCGGCTCCCTGTTCACCGTCGGAATAGCGTCTACGGAGCCGGATAAAGACGCCCTGGCCCTGATACGGGAATACAGGGTCGGGGGAATCATCCTCTTTTCCCGTAACATCGAAAACCCCCTGCAGCTTGCTTCCCTTTGCCGGCGCCTGCAGGAGGAGTCCATTGCCGCCACGGGAAACCCGCTGTTTCTTGCGGTGGACCAGGAAGGAGGCCCGGTCGCCAGATTAAGGGAGCCTTTTACACGCCAGCCCGGGGCATCTGAAATCGGCGGTTCGCCCGATCCCATGGAACGGGCTGCAAGCTTTGCATCGGTTACAGCAGCCGAGATGAAGCTCGTAGGACTGAACATGAACATGGCTCCGGTGATGGATGTCCCTTCAGGTGAACCGGAACGTCACCTTTTTGGCCGCACTTACAGCACCAACCCTGAAAAAGTCGCAGCCATCGGGCTAAAAGTGATCGAAGGCCTTCAAAGGAGAAACATTCTCTCTGTTGCCAAGCATTTTCCCGGCCTGGGGAAAGCAAACCTGGACCCTCACCATCTTCTCCCGATCATAGATTCTCCTGCCCTCGAAATGGAACAAAGGGACCTGGTGCCGTTCATCCGGGCAATAAAGGCCGGCGTGGCAGGGATAATGACCTCTCATGCGGTCTATTCCGCGCTGGATCCAGGCACACCGGCAACCCTTTCCGGGAGCATCATAACAGGACTCCTCAGGGAAAAACTGCGCTTCGGGGGGCTGGTAATCACCGACGACCTGGAAATGGGCGCCGTTGCCGGGGGACCGGGCGTTGCAAAAAGCGCTGTCAAGGCTTTTGAAGCTGGTGCGGATATCCTTCTGGTTTGCAAGGATTTCGACTGCATCGTTCAAAGCATCGATGCGGTAAAAAGCGCTGTGATCAGGGGAAGCATACCGCCGTCGAGGCTCCGGCAGTCCACTCAGCGAATTCACAGAGCCAAAGACTCTATAAGGGTTGCCCCAAAGACCATTTCTCCAGAAAAAATCAGGGCGTATTTCCGGATGGAAAAAAACAAGGCGTAAGCCAGACAGCTCATGCGCCCCGGGCGCCAGGGGCATTTTCAACAAACGGAGACCGCATCAAACCTTATCACTTCAAGGAGAAAATCGAATGAGCATGCGTATTTTTGTCCTTATCATGCTTTGTTCCGCTCTCGCCGCCACGGGGGCATCAGCAGACAAACTCTACACATGGAAAGACAAGGACGGCAATGTACATATTACGGATTCCCCGCCGCCCGAGGGAGCTGTCGAGACCAAGGCGCTGGATCATGAACCACGGAAAAAACAGCAGGAAGGCCCGACGGGCCTTCTTCCCCCTGGAACCTCTCTTGACCTGGACTCTCTCATACCCGATAAAACGAACCTTCCCGGGCCTGACGAAGGGCCTGTGCTTTCGATCATCAAAACGATTTTCGGTGAAAACGAAGAACTCCTGTCCATGTTTCAGGGAATTACAATCCAGTGGATTGCTGCGATGCTTTTTTTCGGCGCCCTTGGAGCGGCCTATATCGTCATGGGCGTGAAGTTAGGCCACGTCGTAATGGTTGGATGCGGTATCGCCTTGATCCTTTTCATCCACTTCATGCGCGATATGGTTACCATAGCGGCAGTGGGTGCCGGATTGGGAATAATTCCGATTCTCGCCAGAGTCTTTTTCGGGATGGGAAAAAGAAGATGATAACACGGAAAAAATCATCAAATAAAACCTTATATCCTTCTACCGCCTGATTACGTCTTTTAACTCTTCGATCAGCCTTTCATGGGCCGATTCCTCTGTCATAAGCGCGGAAAAAATTTCTTTGTACTCCGGGTTTTTCACTTCATCGCGAAGAAACAGATAGGTCTCTTTCATGTCTCTTTCAATTTCCGCGAGTTGATCAAAGTAATGTAAAAGATCTTCCTTATCAAACATCTGTCCCCTCCTCCCCTACCCGGTCGATAAGCGAAAGCAGCTGAGCACCGTGCTTCTCGTTTTCTTCAACAAGGTATTGAAAGCTTTTCCGAATCCTTGAAACGTCCTCAGCCCGCAGTCCGCTCCTCGAAACAATGGCGGACAAATGGCGAATATAAATCTGGGTTGCCGTTTCTTCCTTTTTAACCGCTTCCTCCAAATGCCTGATCAATTCTTCCCGTTCCATTTCAACTTTCCTTTGATCCATTGACGGGGATCCGGCCCGCCGGTTTTGAGAAAAGAGGCTGCTTCCGGCACGCTGAGATCTTCCCGGCCCAGGCGCCAGTCCTGCTCCTTTTCGGTTTGAAACCATATCAAGCCATTCAAATGCCAGTCCTGCACCGTCTCGAATGCTTTACTGATCCAAAGACGCCGATCTCCGCCCCGGTCGACCGAGGACGTCTCAAAAACAATAAGCGGCTTTTTGGGCGCCAATTCCATCAGTTCATGACGGATCTGGTCGAATATCTCCCGGAAACTCTTCCATCTGCTGTCCCATCCGTCCTTTCCTTTTGTAAAAGTGAGGCCCCAATTGTAGCCGTCCATGCCCAGGATATCCACATAGGCGCCGCCGGGATAATAGTTGGCCGCCCGGTTCCACGACGCTGCAGGATCATGGACAGGGGAAGGGACGGATTCAGCATTAGGGCAAAATGCCCACGACACATTATCGGCTCCGGCCTCATTGAACAGGTCTACGATATATCGATAAATTCGCTTGTAGACTTCAGGGCTCTCCGGCCCGAAGGTTTCTTTGCCGGTACCCCAATGATACCTCTCGATATTCATCTCGTGAGCAAACCGGATAATGAAGGGCCGTGTCCATGCCTTGGCCTGTTGCGCAAAAGAAAGAAGGTAGGAATCGTAGCGCCCTCCGATAATTTCCGCCTCGAGCACCGCAATTTCCTGCCCGTCCCGGTAGTACATGGGTTCCCAGGTCATACAGGGAACCGCCCCGCTGTTCCAGATGGCTTCCAGGCTTTCAAGGGGGAATACTCCATCCTCCGGTTCTTCCGCCGGAGGCCACTGAAGGAAAAAGACCACGAAGCCCGGGCTTACACCAGTGTCTTCTTTGATATTTTCCAGACGCTTTTTGGTTATCGGATACCCGTCGAGGGCAACGCCGAAATAGGCAGGTGATTCGGGCGTATTCCCCGCAAGAGCCTGGAAACACGAAAGTCCAGGTAACAACAAAAAAATAAAAAACAATACAGTAAAACTATTTGTCAGCAAGTTCATTTTTCCCCGGACTGTTGAAATAAAGGACAAAACTCAATGATAACAAGTGATATGTACACCATATCATATTAACCACAAGCGCCCACAAGGGTTCCTGTTCATAAACGAGCCTGTTGGCGGCCCAGACAAGTCCCGCGAACTGGAGCGTTGCAAGAGTCAGCTGCACCCACAACGACCTCAGCGGCAGGGTCCTGCTTTGCCCCTTGGGAGTGACCTGGAATCTACCCTTTATGCCCAGAAGGCCCAGGACCGTCGCCCGGATATAGACGGGAAAAGTGATAACGAGCAGAAGCTGCCCCAGGAAAAGCTCCTTGACCGGGTATTGCCGCTTTTTCAGCGTCCAGATGAATATGCTTATCGTAATTCCGAAATACGGTACGAAAAAAAGCCCGTAGATTTCCGGCCTCGCAAAGTAACTGGGCACGCCCAGGAAAATATAAAGCAAAGGGCAAACCATCATTACCAGAAAGACCAGGCCAACGAAGTAGTGGGTGCTTGAAAGAAAGTACTCCCACCATTTAACATAAGTCATCTTGCCGGGATGGCGTAAAAAATAGGCGATAACTTCGCGCAAGAGCCCCACGGTGCCGAGCGCCCACCGAAACTGCTGCTTGAAATATCCCCCGAGGTCCTCCGGCCCCAACCCGAAGGCCATAACCCTTCTTGAATATGCTGAACCCCAGCCTTTCAAATGAAACTTCAAGGAAGTGGCGAAATCCTCGGTGACGGATGCCTCCTCGAACCCGCCCACGTCCATAAGAGCATCCCGCCTGAATATAACATTAGTTCCGCAGCAAAACATTGCATCCGAAAGGCTCTTGCCCTCACAGATGTATTCATAGAATACGGCCTGCTGGAGGCCGGAGGCATGGGCAATGCGATTCGTCTCGAAATTGGTGTAGTATTGCGGAGTCTGGATGAAGGCAAGCCGGGGTTCAGCCTCCATCCTTTCCACCAAGGGCTCGATAAAATTGGGAAAAGGGTTTTGATCCGCATCGAACACGATTATATACTGAATGGGCTCCCCGGGTTCCTTTCCTGAAAAATTATTGAATTCAAAACCCTCTTTGATGTTTCCCTCGAGAAAATCAAGAAAGTCGTTGATCATCCCTGCCTTTGCCTACGGCAGAACCCAGGAACTGGTCTATGTGTTGCACAAGCTGTATGAATCCGGGCAGGTGCCCCGGCTGCCCATCTATGTGGACAGCCCGTTGG
>CAYXDR010000009.1:12107-20265 GCA_964463515.1 uncultured Desulfobacteraceae bacterium
TTTGCGCCCCGCCATTTACGCCGGAAAAGATTCACCCCGATGCGCTCGCACATCTCGTCCACCGAGCGCCGGTATTGCGCCATTTCTTCCGGGTCCCTGTCCGGAAGATCGTACCGGGTGTCGTCGAGAAAGTAGATGTGTTTGTTCGGGTAGCGCAGATTGTAAAATGCTATGACGGTATCTTCCACCACCTCCAGCGGCTCATGGTAGGACGAAACGATGACGGCCACCGGGGGTGGGTTCTTCGTCTTCGGGCCGTTAGAACCCCCGGCTTTGGACTCCGCTCCGCCATGGGTCAGTACCCGGTAAATTTCCAGGAAATATCCAATTCCATGTAGGAGAATAAACATTTCAGCCAACAAAAGCATCAATGCTACAAATTTTTCATACCACAAATAATCAAGGATAATAAACAGCACCGTTCTCACCACGAGGTAGCTCACCGCCAACAGAATGCACACGATGGTCAGCAGCATTATCCAGCTCGTCGTGCCGTCTACGCCTTTCTTCTTCATGTCTCAAAACCGGTATCTGAGGTTCGCCCACAACCCTTCGGCATCCCAGAGGTCCGAACGGTGCACAAGGCCTTTGACCCGAAGGCTCCAGCGATCGGAAAAATCATACTCCCAGTCTGCAGATAGTTCGATGGAGGAGTTGTCCTCGCTATCTGTGCCGAAAGTCAGGTTCAAATTGTAACGATGCTTTTCTGCCCCGCAGAACAGAAACTCGGAAAGGTCATGGTGCCACTCAAAGCGTACTCCCCCCATGTAATAATCCCGGGGTGTCCAGTAGGGGTGAATGATATCCACCAGTTTCCCGCTTTGATACAGGTAAAAGTCCTGTTTCTTCGTGTCCCGGCGTCCTGCAAAACCCGCCACCTTGAACATTCTTGGATGATCTGTCAGTGCATATCCCGCTTCGAGGAAATGATGATATGCAGAGTTATCATCGCTGTAGGAAATATATTGGGCGGTGCCTTTGACCTCCAGCTTTCTTGTTACATCTGAGTGAACGGACAGTTCCCACAAATCCGCCTGAATTCCCTGCTCCATCCCGAAATAATTATACAATTCGTTTGTTTTTCGGTAGCCCGCACGCAGCTGTGCATAGTCTTCGAGATCGACCGTTAAATTTCCATATCCTGTATTTCGGTCGTCAAAAATTTCATCGCGGTAGATCTTTCGAGTCCAGCCGGCTTCGGCATCGAGATAGGGGGTTAAAGAACCGGCCGCAGCCAGCGTAAAGCCATCCGCCTCGTAGGATTTATTTGTGTAGCTCGGCTGTTCTATCCAGTGATGCCCGGTGAATTTAAGACGAAACCGGCAGTCGAGAGGTACATCCACAGCCAAATCCGCCCGGTGCCTGTCGATAGCCGTCAACCCTTCCCTGCCCCGCTCGCCCCAGTATGAATAACCTGCTTCCAAAAAAGGTTTTCGGCGTATCTCAACTCTCCTCAACGCTCTGCGCGCCAGGCTGTGATGCCTGTCAATTTCCAGCAGCCTCCGATATGTCCGGGCCTCGCAATTGCACATACCCAGGATGCACTGCACCTGGGCATAGTCGAACAGCGCCTCCCTGTTTCCGGGGGCAAACTCAGCAAGTTCTTGATAAACCTCTCTGGCCCCATGAAAACGCCTGTTCCATGCAAGCTTCTTGGCCCGTTTCTCCAGAAAGGCGCCCTTCTGGATATTGTATAGCGGCAGCAAACGAACCAGCTCCCGGTCCGCCCGCTTCTGCGTCTGTGCCGACAAATCGTTTTTTAAATTTTCAAAGTTTTTCGAAAACTCTTCGTAGCCATGGTAAACCGAACCTTTCAGCACCTTGCCGGCAAGCCCTGAAGCAATCCCACGAAATGCAGCACTTTCCGAGGCCTGAGCTACCGGATAAATCCCAGCATTCAGCTCGCCGTCCACCGGCGGGTCCATCAGCTCACCGTAAGTTTCGAGCGCAGGCTTCATCATCTTGCCCCACAGCGCGGTGCGCGCCTTTTCCATTTGAGGCACTGGATCGGAAGGGCAAAGGGAATGTATTCGATTGTAGAGGTCCATCGATTCGCGGTACCGCTTCCACCAGGCTAGGGTTCTCGCCCAGCCCACCAGAATCTTACGGTTCTCCGGGAACACATCGTTCAACGCCCGAAATGCCTGCTCCGCCGTTTCATACTGATGATCCACAGCCAGCGTTTCAGCCAGGCCCATCCAGGCCGGAAAATATTCGGGATCACGGTCGAGGCACTCCTGGTAACATCCAACTGCCTCCTTGTTTTCCCCTTCGGAGAAGTACATTCTGGCCCATTTTTCCAGCTCATCGACAGAAATTTCCTTGCTGTTCAAGATATCCTCATGAAATTCCCTGTTCCGCCTCTCTGGTCCTGCAAGATAAAACCTGGCCTCCACATTTCCAGGATCCAGCAGGAGTGCGCGATTGAAGCAGGTTTCGGCATCCAAAGCCTTTTCCTGCTCCAGGTTAGCCCTTCCCATCCCAACAAGCGCTTCGGCAGCGGACGGACCTGCGAGCATTGTCGAATATATGGAAACGGCCCGTTCATGCTGCCCCCGCAAACAGGCGATTTCAGCATACAGAAAAAGTCCGTCAACATTCCCCGGCCGCATCCTAAGATACTTGTCAACATAGTCCGCTGCATCATCCAGTTTAAATTCCAGCCGTTTTATCCGCGCCAGCCCCTGCAGTGGTTCAGGGTTCTCCGGAAACTCCAGCAGAAGCTTCCTGTAGATCCCTTCAGCTTCATGGTAGCGCTCGCAGCTTCTCAAAACCGATGCCAGTTTCATCAGGACCGTGGTGTCGGCTGGATGATCCAGAAGAAAGTTTCGAAAAATTTTTTCAGACCGGTAAAAATCCCCCCAGCTGTTCATCTGATCTGCGTATTTCAAGACGATTCCCTCGGACTGCCCGCTGACTTCGAGTGCCCGCAGGTAAAGATCCCGGCAGGCACGGGCATGGCCGAGTTCGGCCTCGAGGGCCGCCAGGGCCAGAAGTGTTTCAGGGTCTTCCGGCGCTTCCATTACCAGGTCATAGAGCATCGCTGCGGCCTCCTGGCGATTTCCCTTCCGTAAAAGAACCCTCAGCATCTCCAGGCGCAGCAGCACGTTTTCCGGTTGCTCCCGGCACAGTTTTTCATAGTGTTCCAGGGCCTCATCCAAAGTTTCCCGTTCCCGGGAAAGGATCCTGGCCAGCATTAACCTTGCTTCGAAATCCGATATGACGTCCCGTGGAGAAACAGTTGCTTCTTTTGACGGAGACCGGGCGCATGCAGGCAAATCAGGGATCAAAAGAGGAAAGAATATGACTGCGGCCACAAAAACTCCCAGCCGTAAATGGCTTTGTTTCGACAACTCCTGCATGCCTCCCTGCTAATCAAGGGTTTTCCTGAGTTCAGCGGCGGCTTCCTGGTGCCTGCCGGCCCATATGAGAACAAAGGCATACCTCCTCCTGATTTGGGTATCATCTGGTTTGGCCTCGAGTATCTTTTCGTATTCACTCAGAGATGGACCGTATTTCTTCTCCCAGCTCAACATTTCGGCCAATTTCAGTCGTACCACCAAATCCTCTGGGCGTTTATCCAGATATTGCCTGTAAAGGGGTTCGGCTTCCCCGTATTTCCCCTGGGCTACATAGATATCTGCGATCAAAACCCGGCTGTCGGCATCAAGGTCCTTTGTGGAAACACCTTCAAGCATTTCCAGTGCCTCTTGTTTCTTGCCTTCCCAGTAAAATACATTGGCCAGTTCAATCCTGGCCTCAGCCAGATCCGGCTTTTCTGCAAGCAGCTTTCGATATTCTGTGACAGCCTCGTCATATTTTCCTACGTAGCTGAGCACCCGTGCCAGCTCCCACCGGGCGGCCCAGTCAGGGATCTGTTCGCCGGGTGTGACTGGAACCACACGCAGGTCCTCGGCCCGGCTCGATTCAGCCGCACTTATGGCCTCTGGAATAAAGAATTCTCCTCTCCCCGGCTCACCGGAAACCGCCGCAGCAACCCCAGTGGAACAGAAAACGGCCAAAACGATCAAAAAACCCGGAATTACTTGATGCTTATTCTTTCCCATTTTTCCCCTCCAACAGCTTTCGGTATTCATCGATAGCCTCATCGAAACGACCGCTCCATGAAAGAACCCTGGCAAGCCTGATGCGCACCGAACGGTCTTCAGGCCGGTCCTGAAGCGCAGTCCTGTACAAATCCGCCGCTTTTTCAAAATAACCGAAACTTACATAAAGTTCCCCGGCCCTTTTCATGGCTGCGTACCGGTCCTCGCTGCCTTCGATCATCTGCCCTAAAATAGACGAAGCCCTTTCGCCATCACTTCGAGCCAGATAACAGGTGGCCAGGCGTTCGAAAAGACGCGGAGCCTCAAAGCCTTTTTCCAGCAGATCTTGATATATAGGCATTGCCTTTAAATATTGTTCCTCATCGAAAAAAGCCTCGGCATGCCTGAATGCAACCCATTCAGAATTCAATCGGTGATATAGAATGGTCGTAACTGCAGCGATTGCAAAAAAGAATAGAACAATCCCTAATCGTTTCATTTCATGTCACTTACCATCTGTGGGGATTAAAGAATTGCCGATTTTTTTATTTTTACCGCAAAAATTTTTATAACACAACTAGATATTAAAATGGTAAAGATATTGAATGCTATAATTTCAAAACCATCTTCTGATTTTCCTGCAAATGATAGAAGGCAATTTGTTTTTTCGTACAACACTTGACCATGGCCGGGTTTCATGGTCTTATCTGCTTAATTGTCGTTTCCTTTTTCCTTACCCCCCTGAAGTACCGAAACTACTCGGAGGAATGCGATGAAAAGATCTCTGAGCGGCAAATATGCAGTGGTTGGCGTGGGCTATACCCCCCAGGGCCGGGTGCCGGGGAGAACTTCCCTCAGTTTTCACCTGGAAGCCTGCGCAAACGCGCTCAAGGATGCAGCGCTCAAACCTGCGGATCTGGATGGATTAATTCTCTATCGTCAGTTCCCTCCGCCGGCTGACGAAGTCGAAGTAACTCCGTATCTGGCTGCGCATCACCTGGGAATAGCTCCGAATTATTTGAGCCAGGACGGCAACTGATCCCGCAGTCATCTATTGCACGCAGTTGGCGTGCTCGAGCAGGGACTGTGCAATTACGTGGCTGTCAGCTACGGTCATAACCCTCTTTCGGCCGGGGGGCTAAAAAGCGTTTTCCAGGAACGTGCCGGAAACGAGGCTGTCTTCGGGCAACTAGGTGCTTCGGCGGGTTATGCACTGGCGGCGAGACGGGCCATGCATGACTTCGGGACCGGTCCGGACACATGGAAGCATATCGCGGTGGGACAAAGGAAGTGGGCCAACCTGAATCCATCCGCGATGAAACACGATGAGCACATGACCTTCGAAGACTATTTCAACTCCCGGTGGATAGTCGAACCATTCCGGCTGCCCGACAATTGCCTGATAACCGACGGCGGCCGGGCCTATATCGTCACTTCCATCGAAAGGGCAAGGGACCTTCCGAACCCTCCGGTTCTGATCCTGGGCATGGGCCAGCACAACCCTTCGACCGATGTCCAGCAGGCTGATTACCTTACAGGCCCCACCGGGGCCAGGAAAGCGGCCGAAACAGCTTTCGCAATGGCAGGAATAACGCCTGCCTGTGTAAACGCCTGCGAGATATACGACTGTTTCACCTACACCGTTGAAATTACCCTTCAGGATTATGGCTTTTTCGGCCCCGGCGAAGGGCGGCAGTGGTTTGAAGGCGGTACCATAGAGCCCGGAGGTCGAATGCCGGTCAATACCTCCGGCGGCCAGCTTTCGGAGGCTTACTTTATGGGGCTTACCCCCTTCACTGAAGGGGTGATGCAGTTAATGGGAAGATGCGGGCGGCGTCAGCTTGGCCCGGCCACCGAAACCGCAAAACCGGAAATAATTGTTTGCAGCGACAACGGTGCCGTTCTTCAGACACACACTTGTATAGTACTGGGAAGAGATTGAAAAGGAGAGAAAAATGGCATATCCCCAGCCCCGGCCCAATGCAGACACCGCACCCTTCTGGGAAGGCTGTTTAAAAGGGATCCTTCGTTTTCAGCGATGCACGTCGTGCGGGCATGTGCGGTGGCCCGCTTCTTTCCTCTGCCCGAAATGCCATTCAACCGACTCGGTGTGGGAGCGGTCTTCGGCCCGCGGCACAATCTACAGCTATGTTGTTTACCATGTGGCCTTCGACCCTGCGTTCAAAAACGATCTGCCCTACGTGGTGGCGCTCGTGGACATTGAAAGCGGTCCCCGGATGCTTTCCAATATCCGGGGCTACCCGCCTGAGAAAATCAAGATAGGAATGAGTGTGGAACTCTCCTGGGAGGAACGCGGGAACTACAGGCTTCCGGTTTTCCATCCTGCCACCGCCCCTTGACGTTTTTCAGGCTCAAGCAATTTTTTCAATTCATTCCAGCTTGAAATCCTGGGAACCGGAAGCTCTTTTTCCGGACCCCTGGACATATAACCTGGGGCATAAGCCAGCCCCCGGTCAAGAACGTACGTAGTCCAGACCGGCCGCAACCCGGCATCGAGAGCGCCGCTGATATCGGGTTCCAGATCGTCTCCGACATAGATCGTGTCGCCTCGGGAAACACCCAGCTGCTCGATCAGCCGGTCGAAAACCAGGCGGTGGGGTTTACGGTAGCCGACCTCTCCTGATATAACGATGGTGTCGAAACATCCTGTAAGCCCGGTAATATCCAGAATATGCCTGGCAGTAGGGCCATCGGTGAAATTAGAAAGAAGTCCCACCCGATATTCCGAGGAAAGCCCTCTGAGCATGTCAAGGGTGCCGGGAATCAGCTTGCACCGCTCGATAAAGGAAGAAAAATAAGCCTTCACTGCGGCTGCAATAAGCGGGTCTTCCGGATCTATCTCATGGCCTGCATCCGCCAGGGCGGCACCGATCCAGAACCGGTTGTGGGTTTCTCTGCCGTCTTTTCGGGTGGCCTCGATAAAGCTCCGTGCCCATTTCCTGTGAGATTCGATAAACGAAACTTTCTCCAGGACCAATCCTCCGGTACTGAGGCTCACGGCCAACCGGTTTTCGGCTTCGACGAGCGCTTTTGAATCAAGAGTTATAAGGGTGTTGAAAAGGTCGAAACCGACCGCTCTGATTTTTTTCATGACTATTCTTTAACGAAACAGGATAAGAATTCAGGAACAATATTTTTCAGCTCCTCTTCTCGCTCATGGCCTCCAACGCGAGATAAAGAGCCTGGGTGGCGGAGCGCCCGTGACCCTGGGCCTTGACTGCAACATAGAGCTGTTTCACCAAGGCAAGTCCAGGCATCGATAAACCCATGGCTTCAGCCTCTTCGAGAGCGATTCCCATATCCTTGATAAAATGTTCCACGAAAAACCCGGAGGAAAAATCGCTCTTTACAATACGGGGCCCGAGATTGTTTATCGACCAGGAGCCGGCCGCACCCTTTCCCACCACGTCTATCACAGCCTGCCGGTCCAGCCCGACCTTGGCTGCGTAAAGCAAAGATTCACAGACACTTATCATCGTACCTGAAACGAGTATCTGGTTACACATCTTCGTATGCTGTCCCGAACCGGGTCCTCCCATAAAAGTTATCCGGCCGCCGACACACTCCAGAACCGGCATCATCCTTTCCATCGTCTCACGGGCGCCGCCCACCATGATAACGAGCGTTGCATCCCTGGCACCTATATCTCCGCCGGAAACAGGCGCGTCCAGAGCATCTATCCCACGCCCACGGGCAGTGTCGGCTATCCGAACCGCCAGGCTTGGTTTGGTCGTAGTCATGTCAACGATCGTACCGCGAAAATCCGGAGAGGAAAAAACCCCTTCAGGCCCGAAATAAACTTCCTCCACATCAGCAGGAAACCCTACGATGCTGAAAACGGCCTCCGAGGCCGAAGCAACCTCCCCTGGGCTTTCGCACCAATGAGCCCCCTTTTCAATGAGCCCGGATGCTTTGTCCCGGCTGCGGTTATATACGTAAACCTCGTGGCCTGCCGCTTGCACATGCCCGGCCATCGAGGCTCCCATAACTCCCGTTCCTATCCAGCCTATCTTCATTGTTTGTTTCTCCTTGGCATTCTTTTATTAGTGTCATTCTTGATGGCCTCGTAAAAGTACCATCCCCGGCTTATC
>CAYXDR010000010.1:0-13704 GCA_964463515.1 uncultured Desulfobacteraceae bacterium
CTCCACAAGAGCTTTTTCCACTATACGGAGCCTGAAATTTTCAGACATCCCGCCGACGTTTACAAAATAGGCCGCAGAAGCCATTAATATCAGGTATATTACAAAACTCGCCGCAACGAAATGATTATGCTTGCGGAAAAGCCGGGGGTCCCGTTCGGTCCGCAGCAAACAATCCACCCGTTCCCGTACACTGAAATGATGCCAACTTGGAAGGTCCCTGCTGTTTCCCGAATAAAGCGCGATTTTTTCCAGCGAGTCTATTATAGGCCTTGCGGTTCCCAGAAAACGCGCCGCGAACAAATCGGCCTGGCGTTCGAAATGGCGCATGAAAAAACCAATGACAAACCGAAAGTACAGCACCATTGCAATCAGCATCGGAATCGACAGAAGCAGATAAAAAATGCTCGCCCCGGAGGACCCGCCGCCGGTCAGCAGGCCCGTCATAGACGGCACCACCAGGAGCACAGCGAGAAGCAGATCGGTCGAACTATAGGCGATTACTACGAAGCCTGCAAAAAACACCAGGTAGACAAGCAGGTGTTTATACCTGGCATGCCCCATTTCGTGGGCCAGGACTCCTTTGAGCTCATCTAGGGAAAGAATTTCCATCAGGGCATCGGTTACCAGTATATACCTGTACCTGGGCACTACCCCCATTATACCGGCGGTCATCATCCGGCCCTCGAATATGGGCCACTTTACGATATCGCGGTAACCGAACCGGCACCGGTCAAGAAACGAGGCCAGCTCCCGGCCCTTTACCGAATCCCTGAGTGATGTGCAGCCCCACCATTTCCGAATGAAGGCCGGGAAAAACACCACCATGGCCGCCAACACCGACACCAGGGACACTACATAGGCGATGTCTCCGGAAAGGGCCGGGCAAGCCTCCACAACAACCTCCAGAGACATGACATCAACAAGGAAAGACAGCACTGCCCAAGGGAACAGGATCGGCAAATTCAATTTCAAATTGGAAACCACAAACGCCTTACGGCCCATCGGCCGCCGAAATATCACGCTGTGGGCGGGACACGCAAAATACCAGGCTGTGCACAAAAAAAGAATGTACAATCCGAGCCCCGCAGCCCCTTCAAGAACCGAGAAAGTGGAGAAAAACGGCAGCCGGCCCAGCCAGTACCTGAGATCCCCTAGATATAAAACCGCCGTGAAAATCCCCAACGCCAGCCCCTTCATTCTACCGGTGAGGCGTTGATACCGCGCGGCAGGGCTTCCGGTAAAATCCGAGGCTTCCCCGTGGATGCGCAGTGAAAGGGCAAGCAGGGAAGCGAAACTCACACGGCACAAAAAAGCGAACCCGGCCCAGCTGATAAAAAGAATAGACACAAAAGCAAAGAAGGAATGCTCCTGGGTCGAATCCGGAAAACTCAGTGAAAATACAAGTAAAGCTATTATGAAATATATGATATTGTTAAACATTTTACTGCTGCTGATTCCTGTTTCTATCAATTCGGGAAAATGGAAAAAAACACAGGGACCGCCCCACAGGAAACACAAAAAGGAAAACTTGATGGGATCGGAAAAAATTTTAGCGTGACGATTCGAAAAATTTTACGAAACCATAAAACCACAGGAGATTGGAGCCGGAATTACGGTTGTTCCGCTACCCCTGAGATTTCGATGAATCTGCCGCCTCACCGGATGCCGACTCATCCTGTACAAGTTCGATTTTCCCCTCCCCGGGGGCCAGAGAGGAATCCACGTCAAGCAAAATATCAACGCCGTAGCGCGCCTCAAGGCGGGCCAGTTCCTTTCGCTTCCTGTTCTGGAGGTAGGTGGCAACGCCCAGCGGAAGCCTACCCTTCACCTGGATCACCCCGGCACGGGAGGCCCCGCCCCAGATCCGCCTCAGCAACGACAGGGAAGCAGCCTCGACCGAAGGCACCAGGCCACGGCCCTGGCACTGCCGGCATACCTGGTAGCTTATGGATTCGATGGAAGGCCGCAGCCTCTGCCTGGAAAGTTCAAGGAGCCCGAACTTGGATATGCCGGACATGTCGATCTTGGCCCGGTCCTCTTTTGTAGCCTCCTTAAGCAGCTTCTCGATCTCCCGGTTATGGGAGCGATCCTTCATGTCGATGAAATCAATCACCACCAGACCGCCCACATCCCTCAGTCTCAGTTGCCGGGCGATCTCCACCGCCGCCTCCTTGTTCGTGTTAAAAGCTGTGGCTTCGATGTCCCTCCCGCTCCTTCCCCTCCCTGAATTCACGTCTATGGCGATAAGGGCCTCGGTCGGGTCGATCACTATTGTTCCCCCCGATTTCAACTCGACACGGTTGCCGTAGATGGTTTCTATCTGCTCCTCCAGCCCGAAATGATCGAAAATAGGGCTCTTGTCCTTGTAAAGCTTAACCCTCCTCTGGTGCCAGGGAGAAATGGTCCTGACATGCTCCTTGATCTTCGTGAAAGTCTCTTTATCATCGACGATTATCTCTTTAATCTCGCGGGTAAGGTAGTCCCTGAGGGTCCTCAGGCATAAATCCTGCTCTTTGTGAACCAGGGAAAGGGCCGGCGCCTTTTTTACGTTTCTCTTTATGCCCTTCCAGATACGCATCAAACGGTTAAGGTCCCTGGATAACTCCCGCTTGCTCTGCTTCCGGGCGGCCGTGCGCACAATGCAGCCGACCCCTTCCGGAAGGGTGAACTGGGAAATTATGTCCTTGAGGCGGGACCTTTCCGTCTCGTCGTCGATCTTTTTGGAAATGCCGCGCCCCGGCCTGCCCGGGGTCAACACCACGTACCTGCTCGCGAGGGAAAGATAGGTCGTCAATTGCGCGCCCTTTGACCCGGGCATCTCCTTGGTGACCTGGACGAGGATTTCCTGGCCCTTTTTTAAAACTTTATTGATCGGGGGAAGACCCTGGTCCTCCTTAACGGTGAAGCCCTCAAGGAAATATTCCGGGTGCACATCCGAGATGGACAAAAATCCGCTCTTGTCCGCCCCGTAATTTACGAAACACGCCTGCAGGCTCGGCTCGATCCTTTCGATTACTCCCTTGTATATATTACCGGTTATCTGTTCGGATGCGGTGGCTTCTATGTAAAAACCGTGTAAAACCCCGTCGCCGATAATGGCAACCCGGTATTCTTCCATTTCCATCGCGTTGATAACCATTTTTATGGTCATAATAATTCTCGCATTCTTTATTTGGATAATACGGCCCGCTGTCAGACAGGTGCGCCGGATCAGTGGCGGCGCCCCTTTCCAGACTTCATAAAATGCCGCTGGGCCTGGAACATGAAGGTGCGCAGCGCCCCTTCTCGGCCGGGTTGGAAGCTCGAATCGTAAGGCGCGTCGAGATACGGCACTCCGAGCCGCTGCATAAAAGGCTTAACGATCGACGAGGTGATCGCACCGGGCATACATGTAAAGGGATATATGTTTACGACTCCGTCGTATCCTTCTTGTACATACGACATGGCGGCACCAATGCTAAGGCCCGCTTCTGTTCCAATCTGGAAATCGTAAAGCTCGTTTTCCCTGACTATGCGGTCGAGGGCGCCCACCCTGTGATCCTCTGCGATGTCTATTATTCTTCTCGCTCTTTTGTATACACGGGACTGGACATGCTCCTGGTAATAGAGCTCCACCTTATAACCAATGAGTTCCCTGAGGTCGCGAAGCAGACCAGGGGTTTCGAGTATTTTCAGACCGGCTGCGAGCCTGCCCTGGATTTCCTGAATTCTCTCGTAGGTTGTGAAATTAACCCACTCGGCGATAGAAGCGTTGACCGCTTCACCCCCGAACCTTTCCAGGTTGCGTATGGTGTCCTGATTGGAATGGACATGAGTTCTCAAATAAATTTCACCAACAACACCGATGCGGGGCTTTCTGGGAACATCCGGATCCACCAGATCCGCTCCTTGCCTGAGTACCTCATCGAAGTCATCCAGAATGGGAGAAAACTTTCCACTAGACCCGTGCCGTTCAAAGGAAACCGCCAGGCTTTTCGTGCTCTCTTCTATCAGACGGTCTGCCGCACCCTGCTCCCGTTCATAGGGCCTGATACGCCACAAAAGCCTGTCCAGGATGTCTGCCACGATCACCGAAAGATAGGCGGCCCGCCTGAGAACACCGATTTTCGAAGAATCCACAAGGCCCTCGAGGGAATAACCGTCCTTGGTGCTCAATGCCCCGATTTTCACGGGAGAAAATTCAGGCATCGAATCCAGTACGATTCTCTGGAACTTGTTGTACATCCCGAAACGGCACGGGCCCTCGGCCTGCGGCATGAAATAAACATATTTGGCCGGGTCAAAAGCCGACCCCAGCCTCTGCTTTTCCTTTTCCAGGAAAAAAAGCACATCCCCCAATGTTACCTGGCAGGGATAGCATTCTTTTCCGGATGTATATTCCATGCCCATCTCCAGTCCCTGGTAGGTGGGCATCACCAAGGCATCTACATCGAAGCTCCTGAAGGTGCCGGCCAGCAGATGGCACCCGATCCTGTTCATCTCCGGGATCAGCAGGGTTTTGTGACGGAAATCGAAGCGGCCCACATTCCTGCTCAGAGAACTGAAATCCACCACTTTGCTTCGAAGGCCCTCATTTGCCGAAAGATCAGGACCGCTGTCAGCCACCCTATTTTCAGTTTGCAAGTTGAGGCTCCTGTTCCAGTTCCGGAACCGTTCCGGCACTGTTGTAAACAACGTTCTTAAATGCTTCCAGCCGCGTCATGACTCCCGCGACCCCGCTGTGCTCGTCCAGTTCCAGGATGAGGTAAGGTTTATCCCCCATGCAGTATTTATAAAAATGCTCGAGGAAGGAATCCGCGCCGCAGCCGAAATTCGTCAAGTGCAGACCGTAAAGCCCGTTTCGCCCCCCTATCATTTTAGCTGTGCGGAGAATCCTTGCACCAAGACCCCAGTACATGGACGGAAAATCCCTGATATCCACCATGGAGCAGTCCACAAAATCCATGGGGATGGCGCTCAGCCCTATCTTGGAAAGACTCCGGCCGAGCCTCAAATTCAATCTTTCATCGTAGAGGTTGTAAGGCCTTCCGGTAACAATTACCCCCGGCGTTCCGGCCTCAAGGTCCTCGAAAAACTTCTTCCCGGTCTTGATAAGGTCTGCATTGAAGGCCTCCTGGCGCTCCTTGGCGTAACGCAGCGCCGATTCCACGGCGCGTTTATCCCGGCCCAGAGCCTTTCCCACCTGTTCCCACAGCTCATGGGCAAGCCGCCCGGTGCTCTGATTCAAATGAACAACCGGATTCAGGGTCGAAGACATATCTATTTCAATCGCCGCGCGTGAGATATAGGAATTGGCCTGGACCATCGGGCAGAAAAATCCCGTTTCCCCGGGATTTGGGACATCTATGGAAATGATGCTTGGCAGAAAAAGAAAGGCGGTTTTGCCCAGCAACGTTTTTACGTGCCCAAGGGAGACTTTTACCGGGTAGCATGTTTCCGCGGTGACCGCCTCGATGCCGAGCTTCGATATGTGGGGATCAGTGGGAGGCGTAAACACAAGCCTGAAGCCCAGCCGATCGAAAAAATGAGCCCATAGAATCCCGGAGTGATAGCCGTAAAGGGCACGCTGCATTCCAACCGTCGGCCTTCCATCAACGGATTCAAGAGGTTCGTCCCCCAGGGTTTCGAAAACACCTTCCATATGGCTCAGCCAAAGTCGATCGTAAATTTCGAAATAATTAGCTTTCTTTCTTCCCCTGAGCCTGCTGAGTTCATACCTCCCGCATTCCCCGCCCCAGATACTCTTTCGGCCGTCAAAATCGTAGATTTTGAGCTTGCACCGGTTATGGCAGTTGGGGTCCGCGGTGCACACCTTTTCCGTGAACTGCATCTTGTCTTCAACAGCCCCGGAAAGCCCCCTGAACTGGCTTTCACCGCCTTGGGCGAGCATCTGCTCCATCACACCGAGGGCGGCTCCGAAGGCACCCATGACCTCTCTATGCGGCGGCACCAGCAGCCCCTTTCCAAGCACCTGCTCGAAGGCGGCCACCACCCCCCTGTTCAGAGAGGGACCGCCCAAAAACATGACCTTGCCGCCTATATGCCGCTTGCCCACCACCCTGTTCAGGTAATTGTGCACTACCGCATAACACAGGCCGGCGAAAAGATCGATTCGATTGGCTCCCCTCTGAAGGTAGGAAACCAGGTCTGATTCCATGAAAACGGTGCATCTTTCGGCCAGCTTGACTGGATGCCTGGAAGACAGGGCGATCTCCTCGAATTCCCCAACAATATTGATGCCGTACTTGTTGGCCAGCTCGTGCAGGAAACTGCCCGTGCCGGCGGCGCACACCTTGTTCATGTCGAAATCAAGGGGCCGTCCGTTAACAATATGGATATACTTGGAGTCCTGCCCGCCGATCTCGAATATGGTGTCCACGTCCCTGTCGATTTCAACCGCCCCCCTGGCGTGGGCCGTTATTTCATCAACGATCAGGTCTGCGTTGAGAAAATCCCCCACCACGGACCTTCCCGAACCCGTGGTAGCGACGCCTTTTATGTCTATGTCCGGCCCCAGGTCGTCGATGATCCCTTGCAGCAAACGCTGGGTCACCTCGATGGGTTTACCCCTGGTGTGTACATAATTCTTGTGGATGATCCGCAGGTTGTCATCCATGACAACATGCTTGGTCGTAGTCGAACCGATATCTAGCGCCAGGTAGTAAGGCCTTTTCTCTCCCCTTTTAAAAGGGCGGGTGGCACCGGCCCCGGAAAAAGAAGTAAGCCGAAGCTGAAGCGGCGGTCCTGTGGGCATTTCCGCGATTCCGCAGGAATCAACCGATTCGATCATGTCCGCACTCACCGCCTTGCCCCCGGCTCCGCGGGCCGCCCCGAACAGGGCGGCCCCCAGGGCGCCGGCCGACGTGGCATGGGACGGCACTATAAGCCCCGGGAAATAGCTCCTGAACGCTTTTACCTGGAGTTCGTTCTGCGAGAGGCCGCCTATGAAAACCACAGGCTCCGGAGGAATGCGTCCACATACGATCGTGCTCATGTAATTGCGGGCGTTACCGATATGAAGTCCGCTTATGATGTCCTCGAGCCGCTCGCCTTTGTTCTGCAGGTGGATCATGTCGGATTTTGTAAAAACCGTACACCGGCATGCAACCTGTGCGGGGTTTTGGCTCTTGAGTCCGAGGGCGATGAACTCACTTAATATCGAATCGATGTCTCGGCCCGAAACATCGCCTGCAGCCGAATAAAGGGAGGTGGCGAGCCGTTCGGCCTGTTGGTCTATAAACGATCCGGTGCCGGATGCACAAGGCCCATTGGTGGTGAAATGCTCAAGGTCCCAGTCCTGAAGTCCTTCCTCCGGCTTCCCGCCACTGTAGCCCACCTGGAACAGAGCGGTCTCCTGACCGCCCATGCTTATTATCGACCTGACCCCGGGTACGAGATGAACCGCCCCAGCCACCTGGGTTATCGTCTCGAACTCGTAGAGGCAATCCAGCCTTTCAGCTAGATTTTTGCCGTTATTCCCGGTAAAGGCCACCCCTTTGATTCCAGCAGGTGAAACTTCCTGCTCTGCAAGGCGCAGAAGCCCTGCCGCGGTTTCCTCTATCCTGCCTTTGTGTCGCCTGTAAGGGGCCTCGTAGACAATATTTCCGCGGCCGTCCACAACAATGCAGTTAACGCTAACCGAACCGGCATCTATGCCCGCAAAAAATTCACGCGCAGCCCCTCTGCCCTCTCCCCCTTTGTCAGCATCTACATTCATCTGTTTCCCGCAAATTGACACCATGACAGTTTGTACCCCTCACACGGCATTGGCGCCTGTTTAGTGGGCCTCGGCCCAGTTCTTTCCCGTGTGAATATCCACTACCAGGGGAACCCGCAGTCTGTAAACGGACTCCATCTCATTTTTTATCATCGGTATCACAGTTTCAAGCTCTTCTTCCGGTGCTTCGAAAAGCAATTCGTCGTGAACCTGAAGAAGCATCTTTGTTTTCAGGTTCTCGGCCCTGAGCCGTTCATGGATACCCAGCATGGCCTTCTTGATGAGATCAGCGGCCGTCCCCTGTATGGGGGTGTTGACCGCCATTCTTTCCGCTTCTCCGCGAAGCACCCGGTTTCCATGCTGTATATCAGGCAGATACCGTTTACGGCGGAACAAGGTAGTTACGTAACCATGCTTTCTCGCCGAGGCGACCATTTCCTCTCTGAACCTCGCAACCCCGGTATACCTCGAATAATATGCATCAATGTAACGCTTGGATGTTTTCAGGTCAATTCCCAGTTCATCACTCAGCTTCTTTGCACCCATACCGTAAATGATCCCGAAATTTATCGCCTTGGCGATTCGCCTCATTTCCGGGGTCACATTTTCCGCCTCAGTTTCCATGACCTCGGCGGCGGTCCGGGTATGCACGTCCTCGCCGTTCAGAAAAGCATCGATCAAAACCTGGTCGGCTGAATAATGAGCAAACACTCTCAACTCCACCTGGCTGTAATCCGCTGAAATCAAAACCCAGCCCTTATCCGCCACGAAACCCCGCCTGATTTCCCGGCCCTCTTCCCCCCTGACCGGAATATTCTGTAGATTGGGAGCGCTGCTGCTCAAACGGCCTGTAGCGGTCACGGTCTGGTTGAACGAGGTGTGAAGCCGCCCGGTGGATGGAGACACCATGCGCACCAGAGCATCCAGGTAGGTGGATTTCAATTTGGCAAGTGTCCTGTAGCGCAGGACAAGAGAAGGAAGTTTGTACCCCTGGGCCGCAAGCTTTTTCAAAACCCTGACATCGGTGGAGTAACCGCCGCTTTTAGCTGTTTTCCTCTGCACGGGCAACCCCAGATCTTCAAACAACACCCAGCCAAGCTGCTGTGGAGAATTAAGGTTGAACCTCTTACCGGCCTCACGATATATCTCCGAGGCGACAGCCTCCATCCGCCTTCCCAATTTCACGGACATCTTCTTGAAAACTTCCACGTCCACCAGTATCCCGGTCATTTCCATATCGATCAGCACCGGGATCAATTTCATCTCCAGTTTCTCAAACAACTCTTCGTTTTGCTCGGCTTTCAATTTTTCAGCCAGAAGGTGATGCAGCCTGAGTGTGACATCGGCGTCCTCGCAGGAATACTCGGCCGCCTGTTCCACATCCACCTCCGCGAAAGAACCCTTTCTGCCGTCCCTTCCCATCACTTCCTTGAAGCTTATCATCTTGTGGTTCAAATAATGCTGGGCCAGGTAATCCAGATTGTGGCGGCCGAGACCGGGGTTCAATACATATGAAGCCACCATCGTGTCGAAGGCAATTCCTCGCAGATCTACTCCGTGCCGGAACAGGACTTCCGCGTCATACTTGATATTCTGGCCAACCTTGGCGATCTCCCGGTCAAAAAACACATCAAGCAGCATTTCCCTCGCTTCCGGCCAGGCAATCTGCGCGGGCGCTCCCGGATATTTGTGTCCCACCGGGATATAGCAGGCCTCGGCCTCCGCCCATGAAAAGGACAGGCCCACCACTGCGGCCTCCATCGGATTCTGGCTTGTGGTTTCCAGATCAACGGCCACCTTTCCGTGCTTTCCTACAAGCTCCTTCAACCTTTCGATATCGGCCCTGGAACGGCAGACGGTGTAATTGTTCACGACAGCTTTCTTCCGGAGCGAGAACTGGTTCCACAAATCCCTGAATTCAAGCTCTCTGAAAAGATCGGACAAAACCCCGACATCCGGATCCTCCACAACGAGGTCACGGGGGGAAACTTCCAGGGGGACGGACCTGTCAATTGTGACCAGTTTTCTGCTCAATTCGGCCTGTTCACGATAAAGCTCAAGCTTGCTCTTAAGCTTAGGCGCATCTATGTCTTCGAGTCTTTCAAAAACCTCGTCGAAACATCCGAAACGCTCGATCAGCTTTATGCCGGTCTTTTCTCCCACTCCAGGGATCCCGGGAATATTGTCCGAGGTGTCCCCGGAAAGCCCCATAACATCGATAAAACACGTCGGTTCAAAGCCGTATCTTTCCTTGAGCCCGGTGTAGTCGGTTTCAGAATCCTTCATGGTATCCCAGAGAGAAGTGTCGGGGCTCACCAATTGCCTGAAGTCCTTGTCCCCGGTAACAACCACCGATCGAAAACCTGCTTCTTCACCGCGGCTCACCAGTGTTCCGATTATGTCGTCGGCCTCGAAACCTTCCTTTTCAAGCACCTTGAAGCCGAGCCCGGCGGAAATCTGCTTGATGTAAGGGATCTGCAGGGCGAGATCCTCTGGCATGGACGGCCTGTTGGCCTTATAGAGAGGATAAAGGTCGTGCCGGAAGGTCGGTCCCCTGGAATCGAAAACGACCGCCAGATAAACAGGGGAGACCTCTGTGACAAGTTTCAGGAGCATCTTCGTGAAGCCCAGCACCGCATTGGTAGGCATGCCCTTGGAATTGGAAAGATTTCTTATTGCGTGGTATGCCCGGTGGATGTAAGAGCTTCCGTCTACAAGATAAATCGTTTCTTTGTGTCCGTTCATAAATTCATTATACTTCAAAACAATGGAAACTGAAGAACAAATAACGCCTGGAAACAGAAATTTTCCGCCAATTCCGGCGATAACCCTGAAAGGATTATTTACTATCCGCTTCGTTTACGGTAACATTCGATTCGTTTTGGTATTATACAGGACGGAGCGCTAAGGAAAAAGGCCTCTGCCTCAAAAAAACGGGACCTACGGCGGATTCCACGGGCACTGTCTGCTCAGCCGCCGGCTTCACAAACAAAAACAGAGAGGTGAACATGGATTTTAAACTGTCGGAAGAACTAGAAATGCTACGTAACATGGCCAGGGATTTCGCTTCTGAAAAAATCGCTCCTTACGCCGATGAATGGGATGAAAATCATTACATGCCCTATGAAGAAGCCATAAAACCCATGGCTGAACTGGGTTTTTTCGGAACCGTGATCCCGGAGGAATACGGCGGCAACGAAATGGGCTGGCTGGCCGCGATGATTCTAACCGAAGAGATCGCCAGGGCTTCCAGTTCCGTCAGGGTTCAAATCAATATGCAGGCCCTCGGCTGCGCCTTTACCATTTACCGCTACGGCAGCGAAGAACTCAAGAAAAAGTACGTCTCGAAGCTGGTGAACGCCGAATACATAGGGGCCTTCGCCATAACCGAACCAAATGCCGGATCGGATGTAATGGGGTTGAAATCCACCGCGGTGGATAAAGGCGACCACTGGCTCCTTAACGGCTCCAAGACATGGATTTCCAATACAACCGCATCCGATGCCATAATCTATTATGCCTACACCGACAAGGCAGCAAGAGGAAAAGGGCTTTCCGCTTTTGTCGTCGAGCCGAAAAACTTCAACGGGATCACCACTACAAATCTCGACAAGCTGGGTACCAGATCCACTCCCACCGGCGAGATATATCTCGAAGACACAAAGGTTCCAAAGGAAAACATCCTCGGCAAACCCGGCGATGGAGCAAAAATCGTGTTCAGCTCCTTGAACCAGTCCCGCCTGTCAGCGGCGGCCGGCGGCGTCGGGCTTGCCCAGGCATGCCTGGATGTTGTAACCGACTATTGCAAGGAAAGAATGCAATTCGGGAAAAGCATCGGTGAATTCCAGATGAACCAGGACATGATAGCTCAACTTGCCTGCGAGATAGAAGCCGTCCGTTTGATGGTTTACAAGGCCGCCTGGCAGAAGGACCAGGGGGAGCTGGGCAATACGCTGGAAGTAGCCATGGCTAAATACCTGGCAGGGGAAATCGCCATGAAGGCCGCCCAGTCGGCCATGAGAATAATGGGCGCCTACGGATATTCAACGGAATACCCGGTGGCCAGATTTTTCCGTGATGCGCCGCCTTACTTCATGGTTGAAGGATCCGGCAATATCTGCAAATGGATCGTCGCGCTTGACCAGCTTGGAATACGCAAGGCAAACAGGTGATTCAACACAACAAGGAAGGATGATCCTATGAGACCCTATTTCGAAAAAATGGATGCTTTCGGAAAGCCGCTTAAACCCGCACAGATCGAAAGGATGAAAGAAAGCGCCCTTCAGGCCGAAGAAGTAATGAAGGAAATAGACGAAGAGATCGAACGGATAAAAGGCGTCGGGATTCCTGAAGAAAAAATCCACAAGCGAGGACAGATGACGGTATGGGAACGTATAGAATATCTCGTGGATCCCGGCACGTTTTGTCCCCTTCACACCATATTCGACCCCGGGCACGAAGAATCCGGCCATACAGGAGTCATCGACGGCCTGGCAAGAATCAGGGGTCGGTGGTGTGTATTGATAGGCTTCAACAACAAGTGGATCGCCGGTGCCTGGGTCGCCGGGCAGGCGGAAAACAACCTCCGGGTCACCGACATAGCCAAAATCCTCCATCTTCCACTGGTCTGGCTCGTCAACTGCTCCGGGGTGAAGCTGCCGGAACAGGAAAAAGTATACGCCAACCGTCGCGGGCAAGGCACATGCTTCTTCCGCCACGCGGAACTCGAAATCGAAGGCGTACCGGTCATGGCCGGCATTTATGGAACCAACCCCGCGGGAGGCGGTTACCAGGGAATCAGCCCGACTATTCTCCTCGCCCACAAGGACTGCAACATCGCGGTCGGGGGAGGAGGAATCGTCAGCGGCATGAGCCCCAAGGGTTATTTTGACCAGGAAGGAGCCGAACAGCTCATAGAGGCCACCAGGCACTTCAAGATGGAACCTCCGGGAAGCACCAAAATACATCATGACAAAACAGGCTTTTTCCGCGAGGTTCATGAAACCGAGACAGGCGTACTCGACGCCCTTAAAGAATACATGGAACGTATTCCGGCCTACGATCCCACTTTCTTTCGTGTTGCAACGCCCGCCCCGCCTAAACTGAACCCGAATGAGCTTTCCTCGATCGTGCCCATGAACCAGAAGGCGGTCTATGACTTCGACAGTGTGGTGGCGCGCTTGGTGGACAATTCCGAACACCTTGAATTCAGACCCGATTTCGGCCCAGAAGTTTATACCGGCCTGGTCAAAATAGACGGCTACCTTATGGGTGTCATCGGCAACCGGCAGGGAATCTTCCCCAACTACCCCGAATATACATCCGAATACATAGCCGTGGGTGGAAAACTTTACCGCCAGGGCCTGATAAAGATGAACGAATTTGTGACACAATGCGGAAGGGACCGCGTGCCGGTAATCTGGTTCCAGGACACCTCCGGCATCGATGTGGGCGACATAGCGGAAAAGGCCGAGTTGCTGGGCCTTGGGCAGTCCCTGATCTACTCCATCGAACAGACCGATGTTCCGATGATGCTCGTGGTTCTGCGCAAGGGAACAGCTGCAGCTCACTACATCATGGGAGGCCCCACCGCCAACAATCATACCGCGTTCACACTTGGAACCCCGGCAACAGAGATATACGTGATGCATGGGGAAACGGCGGCGGCGGCAAGCTATGCCAGAAGGCTGGTAAAGGAAAAAGACGCGGGGCGGCCCCTTGAGCCGGTAATAGAAAAAATGAATGAACTGGTGGAACACTACCGGGTCACGTCAAGACCAGCATACTGCGCAAAGGAAGGGCTTGTGGACGAAGTCGTGCGTTTTCAGGATATTCGAAACTACCTCGTCGCGTTTGCAAACTCTTCATACCAGAATCCCAAATCCATCTGCCCGCACCATCACATGATGCTTCCAAGATTGATCCGCTCCCAGGTGGTCAAGGGCCTGAAAAGGCCTGAACTCCCGAAAAAAGACTGAAGTTAAAAG
>CAYXDR010000010.1:13714-20134 GCA_964463515.1 uncultured Desulfobacteraceae bacterium
AGATACGATTTCCCCCTCCGGTCCGCCCGGGGGGGGGTCATGGAAAAAGCAGGTTTATGTCAACGTGCGTATTCCACCGCTCTGGTTTCACGGATAACCGTTACCCGTATCTGCCCCGGGTAACTTAGTTCCTTTTCTATCTTCTGAGCTATATCCTTACACACTACAAAGGCCTGATCGTCATTTATCGCCGAGCCGTCCACGATGATTCGTATTTCCCGACCGGCCTGGATGGCGTATGACTTGCTGACGCCCGGAAACATCAGGGCTATTTTTTCCAGTTCTTCCAATCGCTTAACGTAACTCTCCAGCATTTCCTGCCTGGCGCCGGGCCGAGCGCCGGAAAGGGTATCTGCAGCCTGGACGAGTACAGCCAACACTGATTCCGGCGGCACCTCTTCGTGGTGGGCTGCAATGGCATGCACGACCTGCGCGGATTCCCCGTACTTCTTTGCGAGATCCGCGCCAATCAGAGCATGAGGACCCTCCACCTCGTGATCGACAGCCTTTCCGATATCGTGGAGGAGCCCAGCTCTTTTCGCCTGCTTCACATTCACCCCCAGCTCCGCAGCCATGATGCCGCAAAGGAAGCTGACCTCCAGGGAATGCACCAGTACGTTTTGCGCATAGCTGGATCGGTAGCGTAGCCTCCCTATCAACTTTATCAACTCCCTGTTAATGCCGTGAACACCGACATCGAAGGTGGCTTGTTCCCCTGCTTCCTTTATTGCATTCTCGACATCCCTGTTTGCTTTTGCGACGATTTCCTCTATGCGAGCGGGGTGAATTCTGCCGTCGTCTATCAAACGTTCCAGGGCGATTTTTGCAACTTCGCGCCTCACCGGATTGAAACCTGAGATAATCACGGCTTCGGGTGTATCGTCAACGATCAAATCTATGCCCGTGGCAGCCTCAATCGCCCTTATGTTCCGGCCCTCCCTGCCTATGATGCGCCCTTTCATCTCTTCGTTGGGAAGATTTACTACCGAAACGGTCTTCTCTGCAACGTAGTCCCCGGCATATCGTTTGACCGCCAGGGCCAGGATTTCCTGCGCCTTTCGGTCCCCTGCCGCCCTGGCATCCATCTCTATTCGTCTAATAGATTTAGCAGACTCATGCTTCGCTTCGGCCTCCATCGAACTTATCAGCATCCTTTTCGCTTCTTCGCTGGACATGCCTGCAATTTTTTCCAATTCTTTCAACTGCTCGGCAATCAGGCGGCTGCACTCGGCCTCCTTGTGTTTCAGGTTGTTTTCAGCCTCCTGTAGATCCCGTTCCTTTTCCGTCAATGATTTTTCGCGGTTTTCAATCTGTTCCAGTTTTTTATCCAGGTTATCCTCTTTTTGAAACAATCTCTTTTCCTGTAAGAGTATTTGCTCTTTCTTTTCCTTGCTCTCCTTTTCAAATTCCTGCTTCATTTGAAAAAGGGTGTCTTTTGCCTGAAGCAGAGCTTCTTTCTTGGTATTGCGGGCTTCTTTTTGGGCCTCATCCAAAATCTTTTTGGAATACATTTCGATAGAAGCGATCTTGCTTTCGACTATTTTCTTGCGAATCAAGAAACCGACACCCATGCCTACGCCTAACGACGCCACAACGCCTATAATGAGATACAATATACTCATAGTTTTCAAACACTCCTGATGGCGCCCAATTACATGGGATCATAAGTGAAATGCAGCTTTACCACCGATGTGGTTGTGCCTGCATCCGGGAGGGGTGGAATAAATCCGGGAAAGGAAAGAAGACACGAAGGATCACAAGGCCGGCTGTTGGAGTCCGTCCGCCAAAAGGCCCCATCCGCCCGGGGTGCTGGCCCCGCTCAAAGGCATAGCCGGAACCGGGTGCTTTTGTGGCACACCAACCCCTTAGGATCAAAGCCTCATGTGTTCAGAGAACTCACTGTAACAGCCACAATTTTCACAGACCGAGCAGGGCGCTTTCATATATTCAGTAATTTTTGAGTTCACGAACAATTCGCAGTTGTCCCCTATTTTTAAAGACGCCCTTCAACCCATTCCTGCCGACCGTCTCCGATACGGATATTTCCGCCGGTCGTCAAAAAAGGTCTTGTACAAAGGGCGACTCAACAATCGTTGCAGATCCTTGATGATCCACCCGGAAAACATACCCAACCGATGCCGCTGAGCCTCGAGTTGAACCCCGAAACTCAAACCGAACCAACGGTGGAATCAATTTGGTCGTTCAGTGCTTTCAATCGAGCCTGCAGTTCCGATCTGAGCGCATCGTGCTCCCTGACCAGATGCAGATAATCACCGGCGATATCGAAGGCTGCGAGGATCGCGATTTTCTTCTCAGTCATGCCGTCGGCATGCTCCTTTATCCGCTGGAACTTTTCGTTAACCAGGTCAGCCACCTTTCGAACCTGATCCTCGCCGTCCTCGCTGCGGATCATATAGTCACGATCCAGAACCTTCACCGTCACCGTGTTCTTCACGATTTGTTCCCCCGTGGATCATACCTCCGCCTGTTCGATCCTCTCCAAAAGGGTCACAATCCGCTGCCTTGCCTTGTCCCGCCCGGATTTCAAAGCGGATACCTGTTCGGAAAGATCTACCAGCTTTTCCTCCTGGATATGAACCTGTTCGGCCAGTGCAGCCTTTTCCTTTTTCAATGCCCCTACAAGCTCCAGAAGAGAATCAATTTTTTGTTCAAGCAATTGAAATTGTTCAAATTCTCCTATATTTTCCATAACAGCCTCACTTTTTAATGTTTTTTAATCCTAGCTTCTTCTCAGGGAAAGGTCAATAAAAAAGGCAAGCTGAAAACGCTTGCCTTCTCCAAGAACAAAAGAAAATACAACTTGTTACACTAGCCTGCCTGTCAGAACCGCTTCTCCGCCACTCTTATTCTCGCAACAGCCCGGTTCAAGGCAGCCTCGGCCCTGGAAAAATCCACGGCCTCCCTTTTTGTTTCTCCGGAAAGCCGGGTTTTTGCTCGTTCCATGGCGGCCCTGGCCCTTTCGACATCTATTTCTTCAGGCCTTTCCGCTGCATCCACCAGTATGGAAACCTTGTCGTCGGCAACCTCTGCGAAGCCCCCGCTAACCGACAAAAGAACCTCCCTATCCCCCGCCTTCCAGCGTACCTCTCCAGGCATTATACCTGTCAAAAGTGAGGTGTGCCCGGGCAGTACTCCGAACTGACCAAGCGTCCCCGGTGCCACCACGGTATCCACCCTTTCGCTGGCCACGACTTTTTCGGGGGTAACCACTTCGAGATGCAATCCTGCCATCGATCAACTCCTTTGACGCCTGCCGGAAGCCATTCTCTCCGCCTTTTTTTCGGCTTCTTCAATGCTGCCGACCATATAGAAAGCCCCCTCAGGTAGATCATCCCTTTTGCCTTCGATGATTTCCTTAAAACCCCGCACCGTTTCCGCCACGGGAACGTATACACCCGGCGTGCCGGTGAAGGTCTCAGCCACATGAAACGGCTGGGAAAGGAAACGTTGGATTCTCCGCGCACGGGCCACGATAAGCTTGTCTTCTTCGGCCAGTTCATCCATGCCCAGGATGGCTATGATGTCCTGTAAGTCCTTATATTTCTGAAGGAGCTGCTGGACCTGCCGCGCGACCTGATAATGCTCTTCTCCAAGTACGTTTGGATCCAGGATACGGGATGTGGAGTCCAGGGGATCAACTGCCGGATATATACCCAGCTCGGCTATCGGCCGGGACAGAACCACGGTGCCGTCAAGGTGAGCGAATGTGGTTGCAGGAGCAGGGTCGGTGAGGTCGTCTGCGGGAACGTAAACACACTGGACCGAGGTTATCGAGCCTTTCTTGGTGGAGGTAATCCGCTCCTGCAGTTCACCCAGGTCCGTACCCAGCGTAGGCTGATAGCCAACAGCGGATGGAATCCTGCCCAGCAGGGCCGATACTTCGGATCCGGCCTGTGTAAAACGGAATATGTTGTCAATGAATAAAAGAACGTCCTGCCCCTTTTCGTCCCTGTAATATTCGGCGGCAGTCAGGGCTGACAGTGCCACCCTAGCCCTGGCCCCCGGCGGCTCCGTCATCTGTCCGTAAATAAGCGCCGCACGCTCTATAACACCTGATTCCTTCATTTCCAGATAGAGGTCGTTTCCCTCGCGGGTTCGTTCGCCGACCCCGGCGAAGACACTGATCCCGCCGTGCTGCATCGCTATGTTGTGAATCATCTCCATCATCACAACGGTTTTACCCACCCCGGCACCTCCGAACATGCCCATCTTCCCACCCCTGGGGAAGGGCACGAGCAGGTCGATAACCTTGACACCTGTTTCGAGAACATTCACGGTAGTGTCCTGATCCTGGAAAGCCGGCGCGTGGCGGTGAATCGGGTAAAATTCTTCGCATTCCACGGCTCCGAGACCGTCCACCGGTTTTCCCACAACATTGAGCACACGCCCCAGGGTGGGGTTTCCCACGGGCATCATTATGGGTTTACCGGTATTCTTCGCCTTGGCACCCCTTACCAGACCGTCGGTGATGTCCATGGCGATACACCTGACCACATTGTCTCCAAGGTGTTGAGCCACCTCCACCACGAGATTGTCCTCTGTGTCGTCTATCGCAGGATTAGTGATCAGCAATGCGGTAAGAATCTCCGGGAGGTCGCCACCGGGAAACTCCACGTCGACGACCGGACCTATGACCTGCATTATTCTGCCTTCATTCATGGTAGCAAAAAGCCTCCTTAAATAGTAGAAAACCGGTTATGAGCCTCTCAGAGCTTCTGCGCCGCCGACGATATCCATCAATTCAGCGGTGATCGCCGCCTGACGTGCCTTGTTGTAAACCAGCGTGAGATTTTCTATAAGCTCCCCGCAATTCCTGGAAGCATTATCCATCGCAGCCATCCGTGAGGCGTGTTCGCTGGTTTCGTTTTGAAGAAATGCGTTCATTATCTGGACACTGACATGCTTAGGCAGCAGTTCCACAAGCAGATCTTCCGGACCCGGCTCAAAGATATACTCGATTTCCGCCGTGCCGGCAGGAGTTTCATCAGCCTCCGGGGTCTCTATTGGAAGCAGCTTGATCAAGGTCGGCTCCTGCCTGGACATGCTGACAAAACGGGTATACATGGCGTAAACTTCATCAACTCGCCCGGAAACGAAGCGGTCTATAAAAACATCCGTCATACGGTTGATAAAGGAAATGTCGACGGATCCATAAACACCCACATATGCATCCTGCACTTCCACATCCCGCTTGTTGAAATGGTCCCGGCCTTTTTTTCCGACGATCGTAAGGCTGCAGTTTTTACCCTCCCGCCTGCGTTCATCGAGCCATTTCTCCGCCCTGTTTATGAGGTTTGTGTTAAAGCTCCCGCACAGCCCGCGGTCGGCGCTGAAATGGAGAAGCTCAACGCTGCGGACTTCTTCCCTCGCCATCAGCAGTGGATGTATGCCCGGCTCCATGTGTCCTGCAAGGTTTCCGAGCACCTGGGCGAATTTCCGGGCATAGGGAGCGAAGCTCTCAGTCTTGCCCTGCACGCTCTTGAGCCTGGCTGCAGCCACCATGTTCATCGCCCTGGTGATCTGCCTCGTCTTCTTGACAGCCCCGATCTTGCGCTGTATATCTTTCAATGTCGCCATCAGTCTTCTCTCCCCGCTCCTCGACTAGATCACCGAATATCGAATTTTCCGGTGAAACCCGGTTATCAGGCCCCAGGGACCTGAAAAAGTCCCTTGAATTCTTCCAGGGCCTTGTCGAGGCCTTCCGCGGTTTCGTCGGTGATGTCGTTGTCTTCTTTTATAGCCTTCAGTATGTGAGGATGGGAGGCTTCCAGAAACTCCAGCATCTGTTTCTCGTAGCTGGCCACGGCCGATTCCGGCCATTCATCCAGATAACCATTTGCTCCCGCATAAAGAATCGCCACCTCTTTCTCCGCAGGCATGGGCTTATATTGCGGCTGTTTCAACAGTTCAACGAGGCGCCGGCCCCTGTTCAGCTGTTGCTGGGTGGCCTTATCCAAATCACTTCCGAACTGGGCGAACGCCTCCAGTTCCCTGTACTGTGCCATATCCAGCCTGAGGGTGCCGGCGACCTTCTTCATGGCCTTGGTCTGGGCGGCTCCGCCCACACGCGAAACCGACAGACCAACATTGATGGCCGGCCGTACCCCGGAAAAGAAAAGCCCCGGCTCCAAGTAAACCTGGCCGTCGGTAATGGATATAACATTGGTGGGAATATATGCCGATACGTCCCCTGCCTGTGTTTCGATTATCGGAAGCGCGGTGAGGGATCCGCCGCCGAGATCATCGTTCAGTTTCGCCGCCCGTTCAAGCAGCCTCGAATGATTGTAAAAAATATCTCCCGGGAACGCTTCGCGGCCCGGTGGCCGGCGCAACAGCAGCGAAAGCTGGCGATAGGCCCTGGCGTGCCTGGTCAGGTCGTCCAGCACCAGGAGCACATGC
>CAYXDR010000011.1:0-19996 GCA_964463515.1 uncultured Desulfobacteraceae bacterium
ATAGCGACCCCGACCCCGAAGGATATCGTTATTTTGACTTTTTACGGTTTCATCACAATTGGCCCAGTGAATATATATTTGTGCTGTTCTGCACATTTTACTGAGCAGATCCGATCTTGTGCCTGTTCTGATATCACGGAAGTCAACCCGCTCCCATGAACCCTGAGGGCGGCGGTTGAATACTCCCCGCCCGGTACGGGCGGAACCGGAAGAAAGCACTTTTAAAACCCTACACACCGATACCAAGGCCCAATCCATCCGTCGACAGAGCCGCATCCCGGCATACGGCTTGCAGATTACAGGACATCTGGACTCGGCCTATCCGACCAGGGTGTCCAAAGATACATTTCAGAAATATCAGCGGAGTATTTCGTGAGTCGACGGGAACGGATAAGCAACCGGAACATAAAAATAGTCGCTGCCTACACCACTCACCGCACAGGTTCCTGCACCGAGCTTTTCAGGGGTCTTTCCTACCCTTCCGGTCAGTATTCCTCGCCGGAACTGTTCTTCTTGAACGAAGACGAATGGACAACCCTTGAAAATTTTCTGGCAATACTCAGAAAGGCCAAAGATCTCGTCAACGAACCCAATTTTTATTTCAAGTGCGGGGCATCCTCGGCCAGGCTGAAGTCCTGGGGCCGCTTTCACTATTTTGTCAGACTTTTTGCAACTCCCAGCGATGGATTCCGAAGGCTGCCGTTTTTCAACAAGAACTTCAACGACACCAAGGAGGTGGAAATCATCTTTCCACCTGCACTGCACAATTCCCCGGCACGATACCGTACAGTGATCAAAATCAAGCATCACCCGGATATAGATCCGCATGAAGACTTTATCCGCGACCCTTATTTCTGCGGTATCATTTCGGCAATCCCCACGATCTGGGGGCTTCAGCCTGCGGTTGTATTCCACCGGATGCTTCCTTACGATCCGGTTCGGCTGCTTTCAGAAGAACCCGAACTCGCGGCTCACGCCATGGAACCCGAAATGAAAGCGGGCAGGCTCTGGGTCCGCGATCCAGAGGGACATGGTCGCATCTGCTGCGGCAAAAGCGTTCTGCTGACTCCGGAAGCCGTCAACGGGAAAAAGGAGTTCCTCGGTGCCCACGCCCAGGAGAATGAAGGTACCACCCACAGGGGGCTCCTTATAACCAGAACAGTTCGCGTGGGAGAATCATTTGAGCTCACGGAAGGTCAAATCTACAAAGCCCCCCATTTCATCACAGAGGCGACCTACGAGCCGGTCTCTTTTTTTCAGCGATTGAGCCAGGCCTTCAAATTCAAGAATTTTTCTGGGAGTCCAGAGGCGGAACTCATCGAAACGATCAATCGCCTGAGGGAAAGCGTGCTTGAAAAGAAAGCGGCCTACCAGACCCTTGAAGAAGCCCACCGCGAACTGCGCCAGGCAAAGGAGGATATCCAGCGCTACGCGGCGAACCTGGAGAAAAAGGTGGACGAAAGGACAGCGGAGCTATCGAGCGCACAAAGCGAACTTATCGAGCTCAACCGGAACTTGGAAGCCACCATAGAAAAGCAGGTCGTACAACTGGAAAAGTACAATAATCTCCGGCGGTACCTTTCACCCAAATTCGCAGAAATGGTCCTGGCAGGGGGCTTCTCGTTCGAAGGCACGTGCGAGCGTAAAATGATGACCGTAATGTTCACCGACATACGGAATTTTTCCGTCCTTACAGACAGCCTTGAACCGGAAGAAATCATCCACCTGATGGACATGTATCTTCAGAACATGGTGGATGTAATTCACAGACACGACGGTACACTCAACAAAATAGTCGGAGACGGGCTGCTGGTATTCTTCGGGGATCCCGTTCCCATGGAAGACCATGCCTCCAGGGCAGTGGACGTGGCCATTGAAATGCAGCGAAAGGTCCTGGAACTGCGACGTCAATGGCTTTCCCTTGGCCATGACCTTGCAATCGGTATTGGTATAAACACCGGTTTCATGACCGTGGGTACCATAGGGGCGGAAAACCACCGAGACTACACCGTGGTCGGAAACCAAGTGAATGTAGCGGCACGGCTCGTATCCCTTGCGAAACCCGGTCAGATCCTGATCAGCCGCCGAACCTTCAGCCATCTCGAAAACGGGGTGCCAGCGAAAGACATAGGTAAAATAAATGTAAAAGGGATTCACACCCCTGTACACTCCTACGAAATTCTTTGGACTACGGCTCATAAAAACAATGGGACCTAATCCTTGGCGTTATCAAAAAAGATCGTCAAGGTCATCAAGGCCCGGCATGCTCCCGTAGCGCCGGAGATGATCCCGCATCAATTCACTTTCGCGGGTCGAAAACATCACACACTCCTCGTAGTCGAACCAGAGGGCCTCGCAGCCTTGGTCAAGCAGGGCCGACAGGTTCTCTTTCAAATCCGCCGCCCCTTTAATCTCGACTACATCATGTTCAGCGTTATACAGCCGGAACACCCCTGGACCTTCGGGAACCCGCAGCACATCCTCCACCGTGAATGGGAGAATCCTTTCCGGAGGGAGGGGATTCGGCCTGAGCTTCAACCGTAAATCGCACTGAAGGCAGCGCCCGGCCTCGGCCCGGGCCTGTATTTCATTGTAGCCCGGGAAAACTTCATCGAAGCACGAACGCCTTCTGACCGAATCGATTTCCTTTTCAGGCTCTCTTGCCCTGCCTGGAAGCAGTTTTCCCGGCCAGGTAAAGGATGAGCCGCCGAAATCGTTTTCACCAAGTTTTCCCCGCCCGCCCAAAAAAAGATCTATTGCCACTGCGGCCCTTCTCCCGGCCGCGACTGCACTTACCACAGATCCGCCCCGGCGGGCCGCATCACCGCCCGCAAAAACCCCCGGCGCTCCTGTTTCGAGGCCTGCCGCCTCCACCGCGATGAACCCTTCGGAAACCCTGATACCCGGATCCTCGCCTGCATAGGATGTGTCCGGTACCTGGCCTGCGGCTATTATAACGTTACGGCCCCGGAGTGTCTCAACGGGACCGGCCAAGACAGGCGATGCATCACCCCGGCCGTGCTCAAACGATACACAGTGTGCGATTTCAACACCCGCAGCCCTTCCGTCCTTTTCCATAATCCTGCGGACGCCGTATCCCGCCCGGATGGCCACCCCTTCGGCAGACAGCGCACCGATTCCCCGGCTGCCCGCCGGCATTTGGTCAAGCGGTTCAGGGCACACCACTGTCACCGTGGAAGAGCCACAGCGCAGGGCCGTCAGCGCCGCATCCACGGAGGTGTCTCCGCCCCCTATCACCAATGTTTCCCCTTCCAGCAAGGTGCGGGGACCGACTGCACTTTGACGTAAAAATTCGATCCCCGTCATCACGTTGCAAAGGCCTGCGCCCTCAAAGCCGGGGTACAAGGGCAACCAGGCCCCCGTTGCAAGGAAAAACGCATCGAAACCCTCTTCACGAAGGGATGAAAATGTCGCGTCTTGTCCGAAAACGACACCCGGGCGGAATTCAATTCCTGTTTTTAAAATCAAGGCGGTTTCCCCCTCCACAATCTCTTTAGGAAGCCTGAATGCCGGGATCCCGTATCGAAGCATCCCCCCAGGTTCCGGGAACCTCTCAATCACCGAAACCCGGTGACCGGCCAGTCTCAGGTAATAGGCGGCAGTAAGTCCTGCAGGCCCGGCTCCGACAACAGCCGCCCTCTTTCCGCTTTCAGGGGAAACCGGACCCGGTACTGCACAGCAGTACTCGGCTGCATAACGCTTGACCGCACGAATTGCAATCGGCTCATCCACAAGCCCCCGCCTGCAGTTATCCTCGCAGGGCCTAGTGCATACACGGCCAAGGATTCCAGGAAAAGGCGCTTTTTCCATAATCACTTTGCAGGCTTCCCGGAAACGGCCGGCAGCCGCAAGACGCAGATACTCGGGCACTTTCACATCAGCGGGGCACGATTCCATGCAGGGAACCCGCCATTCGCCCTTGTCCCGTGCAGGAACATCCCGGTCCATCAGAGCACCGGTCGGACAAACCTGAACGCAGGCACCGCAATAGCGACAGCCGGATTCCGTAAGGTTTTCCCGGATGCTCCCCACCCTGATGCAACCTTGGGAATCGTAGACAAATCCCAAGACACCGGCGCCGATCAAATCATTACATGCCCTGACGCATCTGGTGCAGCCAATGCAGAGGTTGTAGTCGAAAACGAAGAGTGCTTCCTCCGTGACAGGGAGCTCTTCCGACGGGATCCACCGGGGAGTTCGAGGGGAAATACCTATGTATTCCGCTACTTTCTGTAATTCGCAGTTTCCGAAAAGCGCGCAGCAGCGCTCAATTTCGGGCACGTTCGAAGGACATCGGCTCAGGCTGCAACCATCCTTCCGCGCACAAACAAGGCATGCATGCCGGTGCGCGGCCAGAATCGGGATGAGGTTCTCACGCCTTTGCCCCACCACTCGTTCGCTCGTGGTTACAACCCTCATTCCGTCCTTGACTGGCGTAGCACAGGCCCTTACAAGTTCATGTTCCCCTTCCACCTCCACGAGACAAAGCCGGCAGCCGGGGTGCGATCGGGCATTCTCCGTGTTTTCCACCCGCAGCCCTCCCTGGTGCACCACATCCACAGGCTCGAGGCCCGCGGCAGGAGACAGGTCCGGGTGACTGCACAAAACAGGTATATAGATTCCGGCCGCCCTGGCTGCATCAAGGATGGTACTGCCTTGTTCAATCTCGATTTTTTGCTCATCCATCCAGACCGACACTCGGGACATTTCATTATTCTCCCGTTCTTCGCGGCTTTTTTCTTTTAACACAAAACGCATAACCGAAAAGCGCGGCGCCGGCGGCCCCTGCTATCTGGGGATCCCAATCGGTTTTCAACGCTTCGAATCCGAGAAGCCCGGCCAGACGCTCCACAACGCCCCGGTTTTTCGCCCCCCCGCCGGTCACGGCAAGACCAGGTGCCACCTCCGCTTTTTCGAGCAGCGAGTGGAGACGTTCCGCACACGACCGGCAGAAAGCCGCAAGCAGGTCATCGGTGCTTCCGCCTTTGGCCAGGATCTCCCTGGCCCTGGACCAAGCGTAGACGACACAGGTGTCGGGCAACGCCGGCGGCTCTTTACCTACCTGCAAAGAACGCCTTCCAACATCAGATACGCTCACACCCAGGAGCCCGGCAAACACCTCTATTGCACAACCGGTGCCTGCCGCGCATTTATCGTTCAGCACGAAGTCGGTCACCTTTCCTTTCGCGTCGCAGCGGATCGCCTTTATGTCCTTTCCGCCAACATCAAGCACGGTGCGCACCGAAGCCCCGTAGATAAGCCGCGCTCCCCCGGCCTGGCAGGCGGTCTCTGTTATTGCCCTGTCTGCGAACGGAATGCGCACACGCCCATAGCCTGTGCCGACACAGTAATCCACACGTTCCCGCGGCATACCGGCTGTTTCGAGCAAAGAAGCGTAAAGTTCCGACGCCTGAGATTCTCCCCCGGACCTGTATTCGATAACATATGCCGAGATTCGGCCGTCGACCATGACGCAGGCCTTGGCATAGCAAGAGCCCATGTCCATTCCGACCGTGATAAAGGAGGCTGCCTCCAGATCCATCCCGGGGTCTTTCCATCGTTCCGCTTCCGCGGGCCGGTATTTTCGCCTTCGCTCAAGAGCGGATTCACTTCCCGGCCATGCCAAAGGAAAAAACCTCCGGGCCTTACCGCATTCATCCCTATGTGCTGAAACACCGCGGCCGGCTGCGGCCGCGGCAGCCCCGGCCGCAGCCGCAAATGCCGGCAAACCGGGCACATGAATCTTCTCCACCTGTATACGGCCCCTTACAGCTTCAAGCAGGAAGGGATGAAAGGGGATAACGCCGGTCATCACGACCTGTTCCGTCACTCCTATGCGCTGGAGCATGGAGGCTATGCGCACGGCAAAAGCCTCGTATGCGCTCCTTAATATCTGGGCCGGAGCGGCCCCTTCCCGAATCAAAGCAGGAATTTCCGTTTCCGCAAAAATCAAGCATTGCGCGTTAAGAGCAATTATCTCGCTTGTACCCTGCTCGTTTCCTCCGTTTTCCACCTGGCCGTTTTCAACAAGCCGGCCTATACTTTCCAGGTACACTCCCGCTTCTGCAGCACAATCCCTGTTTATAACGGAATCCGAAACAGACCCGTCACTGCCGATTGCGGCGGCCAGGCTTCGGTCGTCTCCGATGGAAAAAACGGTCCTGGCACCAGGAAGGAACGACTTCGCAGCGAGCACGGCTGCATAAACATCGTCGATGACCACGTCGGCCCCGGCAGCCAGAAACCGACCCGGACCGGTAGCCCCTGTCTTCCCGATGCCGGATTTGGCTACACCCGCACACCGTAGAGCCGCCTCTAGGCTGGATTCCGCATTTTCAACAGGCTGCGTGCCGGTTGGAACCAAACCTGTTCCGATAATGATCCCGTCTTTGACAACAACACACCTGGTGCTCCCGGCGCCGTATTCTATTCCTGAAGTTATCATGGGGAACCTTTCCCGATTTTTCCCGCAAAACAAAGGCAGGAGGGTGTGGGACATCTCGGCATCATGAAAAAAAGAGGCGGGTGTTTAATAAACAGGCACCGAGACCGCCGGCGGTTCCGTTTAAAGGAATTCCGGCATCTCTACTCTGTCTCAGGAGGGCTCATTGCCCGCGGTCTATCCTGCCGCGCACGCTGGCCACGAGTGTTTCCAGTTCGGTTTCAGTCAATTTTTGAAGAAAATCAAAGACTTCCTCCGTATCAAGGAGCTTCCTGAGGATCTCTATCAACTTCTCTTTCTGCATCATCGTCTCTGGGCAACAGTCCCCGGTAGTTGATATCGGAGCAGCGGCTTTCCTGCAACCACGCGGGCAAACCCTGCCCAGCACGCTGCATTAATTGAGGGATGTAGTATAGGAACAAAAACAGCCTGTCGTCAATGGGTTTTAACCGCAAAAAGGTTCTTTTCCTTTCACGGCGGTTGTTACAGCATTACTGGATCAGAAGCGGGGCAGGCCTCGATTTCGTAAAAACCTGCGGAAACGATCTTTACATTCGTGAACGCCCAGGGTCCGGGGCTGTACACTGCAACCGAAACAGTGCAGTCCACGTCCGGGGCGTCCATATACGTCCGCCCCCTTGCCTCACGGGACGATTCATCCACCTCGTCGATTATCATTCGGAACTGCCTTCCCACAAGTGATTCGTGGAAGGCCCCGGTAATGCCCGACTGCACCTCCATAAGCCGATCGTAGCGTGCGGAGGCCACCCCGGACGGCACCGCTTCGGGGAGCCGGGCGGCAGGTGTTCCCTGCTCGGGTGAAAATGTGAAGGCGCCGAGTCTCTCGAAACGCACGTCTTCGACGAAACGGATCAGTTCACCGAAATCCCGCTCGGTTTCCCCTGGAAACCCGACAATAATACTGGTGCGCATGACAAGACCGGGGACACTTTCCCTGAGCGTATCGATCAGCCGGCGCAGGCGGCCCGGGCCGTATTTTCTGCCCATGCGCCGGAGCACCGGGGCTGAAATGTGCTGGACCGGTATATCCAGATATGGCACAACCTTGGGAATAGAGGACAACGCCTCGATAAAAGCCTCGGAGTAGTGATCCGGGTGGGTATACATTATGCGGATCCACTCCAGGCCGGGGAGGGCATTCAGGCGGGCGAGCAGTGTCTCGATCCCGGGACCGCCGTCTTTCCCGTAGAAAGTCGTATCCTGGGCGATCAGGATCAATTCTTTCGCCCCCAACTCCGTCAGCCTTCCAGCATCGTCCAGGACCTCGTCGACCGGCCTGCTTCGATACGCTCCGCGTATTGAAGGTATTGTGCAATAGGTGCACCTGTTGTCGCATCCTTCTGCAATTTTCAGGTAGGCGCTATGAGCGGGCCCGGAAATCACCCTCGAATAAAATCCCGGGGCGGAATTTGAAAACCCCAGCAGCCGTTCGCACAGCCCGGGAATTGTCTCCCGCCCATCGAGACCGACAACAGCATCGGCCTCAGGCAGTTCCCGGCTGAGATCTTCACCGTATCTTTGCGCAAGGCAGCCGGCCACGATGAGACATTCAAGTTTTCCTGAAGTCCTAAGATCCGTCAACTCCAGGATGGTGTCGATAGATTCTTTACAGGCATCCTCGAGAAATCCGCAGGTGTTCACCACAATCACCCTTGCCTCGGACTCGTGAACCAGCGAGAAGCCTCTGGATACCAACCCGCTCATTATGCTTTCCGAGTCCACCTGGTTCATGGGGCATCCCAGTGTGACTACGGCGGCTGTTTTTACCTTTTCTTCGCTCAAGAATCGCCTGTTTCCGGCCCGGGTCCGGATGAAGCGAACGGAGAAGCAAGTGCCAGAGTCAAAACATAGGCGGCCTGCAATGCCGAGGTAGGGCAGAGGGGAAAACATTCCTTGCATTTCGGGCACTCTGAAAGCGCTATCTCAGGGATGAAACATATCTCCCGCCTCGCCCCCCTGTCGACGAATCCGATCGCGTGCTTTTGTTTTACCTCGGCGCAGTATCTTACACAAAGACCGCAATGTATGCAAAAAGAAGATTCCTTCTCAAAGCGGTTTTCATCGGCATGGTACTCTTTGGCCAGGGCCTTCAGCTGGGGCGATTCGGGGGCATGGGCCAGGAGCAGCTCCAGGATCATCTTCCGGATTTTGTCTATTTTCGCGGACCTGGTTCTGACCACCAGGCCCTGTTCCACCGGGTACAGGCAAGAAGCCACGAGGTTTGTGCGTCCCCGGATTTCCGCTTCCACTGTGCATAGCCGGCATCCCCCGTAGGGCTCCAGCTTTTCGTGGTGGCATAAAGTGGGGATAAAAATCCCCGCGGAGGCGGCTGCTTCCAGAACCGTCATGCCTTCGGCGGCCTCGACCTCTTTGTCGTCAATCTGCAATTGAATATCACCCATTTTTTCTGCTCTTCCTGGTGATGGTTCTGTCTTCTTCAGGCACCGGGGGCGGCACCGGTTCCCCGGAAATTTTCTTCACCGCACCGAACTTTACGGGGCAGACATCGAAACATGTACCGCATTTCGTGCATTTTTCCTGGTCTATCACGTGGATCCTGTTTTTGCCGCCGTCAATAGCCTCCGACGGGCATTTCCTGAGGCATATCATGCAGGCCCGGCACTTCGCAGGATCTATGTAATAGGAAATCAGTTCTTTGCAGGAAAGGGCCGGACACCTCTTGTCATGGATATGGGCCTCGTATTCATCTCTAAAGTACCGCAGCGTGCTCAAGAAAGGGTTCGGAGCGCTTTTCCCCAGTGCGCAAAGGGATGCAGAGCCCACCACTTCCGCCAGCTCATCGAGAAGCTCCAGGTCTCCTTCCTTTCCCTTGCCCTTGGTGATGTTGGTAAGTATCTTAAGCATCTGCCTGATGCCCTCCCGGCAGGGGACACATTTTCCGCAGGATTCATCACTCAAAAATTCGAGAAAATACCTGGCCACATCGACCATGCAGGTATCCTCGTCCATCACGATCATCCCCCCCGATCCCATCATCGAACCCGCTCCGGTCAGTTCGTCGAAACCCACCTGTAGGTCCAGCAATTCCTCGGGGATGCATCCGCCGGAAGGCCCTCCGGTCTGAACTGCCTTGAACTTCTTGCCTCCAGGGATTCCTCCTCCTATCTTGTAGATGATGTCCCTCAGAGTCATGCCCATGGGAACTTCCACAAGGCCAGTGTTGTTTATCTTCCCAACAAGCGAAAAAATCTTGGTGCCCTTGCTGCCCTCGGTCCCGAACCGGGAAAACCAGTCGGCGCCCTTGTTGACTATCAGCGGGACGTTCGCCCATGTCTCGACGTTGTTCAAAACGCTCGGCCTGTTCCACAGGCCTTTCACGTTCGACCTGATATATTTGGGTCTCGGCTCCCCGGCCCTGCCCTCGAGTGCGGTCATGAGCGCGGTCGACTCACCGCACACAAACGCCCCGGCTCCCTGGTGAACCTTGACCGTGAAATCGAAACCGGTTCCCAGGATGTTTTCGCCGAGCAGGCCGTATTGCTCGGCCCGATTTATGGCGGAGATCACGTTTTCCACGGCCAGGGGATATTCCTGCCGGACGTAAATGTAGCCCTCATGGGAACCCACTGCGTAGGCCCCGATGGTCAGCCCCTCCAGCACAGAATGGGGGTTGCCCTCCAGCAGGCTTCGATCCATATAGGCCCCGGGGTCACCCTCGTCGGCATTAACTATCACGTATTTCACATCCCCCGGAGCATTGCGTGAGCCCTCCCATTTTCTTCCGGCCGGGAAGCCTCCTCCGCCTCTGCCCCTCAGGTTGGACCGCTTCACTTCCTCGATAACCGCCTCGGGTGTCAATTCGGATAAAACCTTCGCCAGTGCCGCATAGCCTCCGATGGCCAGATAATCATCGAGGCTTTTCGGGTCGATGTTTCCATTGGATCCGAAAACCAGGCGTTCTTGGTTTTTGTAAAATGGTATTTCAGATTCGTGGATCTTTTTTTCGCCTGTGGCAGGGTCGGTGTAGAGCAACCGCTCGATTACCTCACCGTCTCTTACTGTTCGGGAAAGAATTTCAGGGATATCCTCGGGGGTGATCTGCAGGTAGCATATCTTTTCCGGGTGAATCACGATGATGGGGCCCCTCTCGCAAAAGCCGTGGCACCCGGTTCTGCGGATCTCGACATCCGCGCTCAATCCCTGCCTTTCAATCTCCTCTTCGAGCCTTGCTGCGACTTCCTTGCTTCCTGAGGCATGACAAGCCGAGCCGGAGCAGACTGTGATGCAGGTTTTGCCCGAATCCCGTTTCGAAAGAATTTCGTTTCTGAATCTCTCCAGCTCAGCCGGGGAACTTATCGATGACATAGCTCTTATCCTAATCGTAGTTTTTTAAAATATCCGGAACCTGGGCCGAAGTCATCTTGCCGTGGGTCTCGCCGTCTATCTCCATAACAGGGCCGAGCGCGCAGCAGCCGAGGCAGTTCACCGTCTCGAGGCTGAATCTCAAATCCAGGTCTGTCTCCCCGGCCCTTATGCCGGTCAGGTTCTCCACCGCGTCGAGCAGCCGGGGGGCGCCGCGCACATGGCACGCGGTCCCCATGCAAATATGGATGCGGTGACGGCCTTTGGGAACCAGGCTGAAGGCTTTGTAAAAAGTGGCTATGTGTTGTATCCGGGTCATCGGGACATCAAGTCTTTCGCTTATCCTCTCCAAGGCTTCTTTCGGCAGCCAGTGATTTTCACTCTGGATGTCAAGCATCACCTGGATCAGTGAACTGGGCTCTCGGCCGTGTTTTTCGATGATCCGATCTATTCTGTTTCTTTCCATGGCTTCTTCCTGATTTTTCCGTGCTGCTACGCGGCAGCGAAACGTTTCTGGCCTTCATCGTATACAACCAATCCCTGCCTGGATGAACGGTTGAGGTGCCTGGAAACCTCGGATGGGCTCATGCCAAGAATTTCGGCTATTTCTCCCGTGGACCTGGGATTTTCCCGCAAAAGCCCCATGATTTGACTCAATTTCAATTTTTCGATGATTGTTTGATCGATCAAGCCACCGATTTGTTCGCTTTCGAAAAAATCCACATGTTCGGCTTCAGTCTTAGCCCTGACCGTCAATCTTTCACTTTGAACAAGCTTCAAATAAGGCAATAACTTTTCGATGGATTGAAGCTTTAAATCCAGTAAATCCTTGTCCATGCCACCGTTGGAGCCGATAGGCCCTATTTCCTTGATTTTATGAACAAAATCATCCACAGCTTCGGCAAAAACCATCCCCTCGCCCGAAGACATGAATCTTATCTCCAGCCGCCGGCTGTCAAGGCCGACACTGTCCATCAAGCGCTTGAAAAGAAGCACCATATCCAGCGCGTGATAATTCCCGTGCGTGATGTAGTTGCATTCTCCGAGGCGGCAGCCTCCGATGAAAACACCGTCTGTTCCGTTTATAAACGCCCGCAGAACGAACTCCGGGTCGACCCTTCCGGAGCACATGACACGGATAAATCTCGCTTCACTGGTGTACTGTAGCCTGGAAACTCCAGCCATGTCCGCGGCTCCATAGCCTCACCAGTGGCATATAAAGCCGAGTATTTTCGGCCTGAACTTGGGATTTGCACCCATGCCGCTTCACCTCCTTTATATTGAACCGGCTGAAAGGAATCGCATAATTTCTTGTTCTCTCATTCGGCCATGGTCTCTGTCTTCACGCCGCCGCGTCTATCTGGCCCATAATCTCCCGGTCTGTAAAATGCTTGAGCGAAATTGCCCCGACGGGGCATTTGGCATTACAAAGTCCGTCCCCTTTACATATCACCTGGTTCACGGCCGCCTTTTTCCCCTTGGCAGTATCACGGAACTCTATGGCATTGTACTCGCAGGCGGCGATACAAGCCCCGCATGCGATGCATTTGTCATAATCCACCTCGCAGACCGATCCTGACACAGTGACAATATCATGGGAGAGCAGGGTCAATGCCCTGCCCGCAGCCCCGGCGGCCTGATTGACTGTTTCGGGTATATGTTTCGGGTAGTGAGCCGTTCCGCAGAGAAAGATCCCTTCGGCTGCGAAATCAACAGGCCTCAACTTGACATGGGCTTCCTTGAAAAACCCGTCGTCACCGAGAGGAACTTTGAACATCTGCGAAATTTTCCCGCTCTCCCTGCGGGGCACCACGGCAGCAGACAAAACGACATAATCCGCATCCACTGCCAGCCGGTCCCCCAGGATCGAGTCCAGGGCAGAAACCCTCAAAACCGGCCTTCCTTCTTCCTCCGCTGCCTCCACTTCGGGTTCGCCTCCGGCCTCAAAACGCACGAACCTTACTTCCCTGTTGGAGGCTTCACGGTAATAATCCTCTCTGAACCCGTAAGTCCTCATATCCCGGAAAAAAACATATATATCCATGCCGGGGTTCAATTCCTTCAGCTTCAAAGCGTTTTTAACGGCCTGGCTGCAACAGACCCTGGAGCAATAATTCCTCTCCTCGTTTCTACACCCTACGCATTGAATCATCACCAGGCACTTTGCATTCAGCAAGTCCCCGTCTGCTCCCGCCAACCGCCCCTCCAGCTCCAGCTGGGTCATCACCCTGTCGTCCCGGCCGTAAAGGTATTCCACGGGCTTATATTCATCTGCGCCGATGGCGATCACCGTCGCTCCGTGCCTGATTTCGGCACACCCCCTTTCGGAACTGACCCCGGTCACGAAATTTCCGACATAACCTGAAACATGGGTAATCTCGGCACCCATGTGTACATGGATAAGCGGGTGGCGGTACACATCGCTCTCAAGCCCCTTGATGTAGTGCTGAACATCGAGGCCCTCCAACGTGAAATGAATTCTTCTTGCTGTTCCCCCGAGCTCCGATTCCTTTTCCAAAAGGTGAACAGGATGCCCCTGGTCCGCAATGGACAGGGCACAGGACATTCCCGCTATGCCCCCGCCGACAACAAGCGCGGTTTTGTCCACCGGCAGGTCTATCTCCTCCAGAGGTTCCAGGAAGCAGGCCCGGGCCACGGACATCCGAATGATATCCTTCGCCTTTTGTGTGGCCTCGTCCGGCTCCTTGGAGTGGACCCACGAGTCATGCTCCCTGATGTTGGCCATTTCAAGAAAATACTGGTTTAGGCCCGCCTCCCTGAGAGTGTCTCGAAACAGGGGCTCCAAGGTCCGGGGCGAACATGCAGCCACGATCACACGGTTAAGCTTCTTTTCTTTTATCATGTCCGTGATTTCCTTCGCGGAATTGGTCGCGCAGGAGAAAAGCTGCTCCTGAGCATACACTACATTGGGTAAGCTCAGAGCGTATTGGACCGTGGAAGGAACATCCACCACCCTACTGATATTGGCACCGCAGTGGCAGACAAACACCCCTATTCTCGGTTCTTCACCGGATACATCGATTTCAGCTGGATACAACCTTTCACGGGTCAACTTACCGCGCCTGTAATCGATCAATTCACCGCAACGGGAAACCGCGCCGCTGGCGGAAAAAACCGATTCCGGTATATCCATGGGACCCTGGAAGGCCCCGCTTACGAAAACCCCGGCCTTCCCCGTCTCGACCGGATCAGAAGGCAAGGTTCGGCAGAACCCATGAGGCTCGAGTTCCAGTCCGAAAGCATCGGCAATGCTCCGAGTATCCATCGGCGGATTCAATCCGACAGACAACACTACCATATCGAATTCTTCTTCTTTAACCCCGTCTTCCGGGGTCGAATACCTCACCATCAGGTTTTTTGTTTCAGGAAGTTCACGGGTGACCGATACATAGCTTCGCACAAAACGCACGCCAGACAGCTGTTCGGTCCTGTGGAAATAAGTCTCGAAGTCCTTTCCATAGGACCGTATGTCGTTATGAAAAATCACGCACTCTGCGTCCTGGTCGTGATCTTTCGTCAGAATCACTTGCTTTTGTGTGTAGCTGCAACACACAGCCGAGCAGTAGGAGTTATCCCCTTCAGTGACCCTGCGGGAGCCTACACACTGAATCCAAGCGATTTTTTTCGGATGCCCGCCGTCCGATGCCCGCAGTATTTCCCCTTCATAGGGCCCCGTTGCGCACAAGAGCCGTTCAAAGTCGAGGCTGGTCACGACATTTTCGAATTTTCCATACCCGTAATCGCCCTTCACCGCCGGATCGAACGGTTCGTAGCCCGGGGCAAGGATGACCGCGGCGACCGAAACTTCCGTGCGTTCTTCCTTTTGGTCAAAATCGATGGCATCGTTCTGGCAAACCCCTTCACAGATGCGGCATTTCTTCTCTTTCAAGTAAAGGCAGCTCTCGTCGATGTATGCGATCAACGGAATGGCCTGGCTGAAATATATATGCACGGCCTTGTTTTTCGATATTTCCTGGTTGTACTTGTCAGGGTATTGTACAGGGCAGTATTCCGCGCATGTACCGCAGCCTGTGCATCGATCCTCGATGATGTACCTGGGCTTTGTGGTGAGGGTTACACTGAAGTCCCCCGCCTGCCCTTCAACATTTTCGACCTCGGTATAGGTTAGAACCTCTATGTTGGGATGCCGGCCGACCTCGACCAGTTTCGGTGAAAGTATTCACATGGAGCAGTCGTTGGTTGGATAAGTCTTGTCGAGCTGGGCCATGTGCCCCCCTATCGCGGGGGATTTTTCGACAAGGTATACTCTGAACCCGGCGATTGCTAGATCCAGGGAAGCCTGGATGCCGCTTATACCGCCGCCTACCACCATGACGTCCCCGAAATTATCTTCCCGAAAACTCTTGCAAAGCTGTCGAATTTTACTGTTAAAGGGCAGTTCCTTTTCCACTTTTCATCCCCTCGCTGCTATATTGCCTGTGCGACTATTTCGGTCACGTCCATGACTTCAATTTTTTCGGTTGCCTCCAAGGTAAGCCTGCTGTCCTCGAAATTGTTGATGCAGTAAGGACAGGAGGTGGCCAGGACTTCCGCCCCGGTGCCCATAGCCTGCTCCAGCCGGAGGTCGGAAAACCTTTCCCCCTTGGCGGTTTCCATCCAGATCCGTCCACCGCCTCCCCCGCAACAAAGGCTGTCGACGCGGCAGTCCGGCATCTCTATCAGCTCGAGCCCGGGGATTTTCTGCAGGACATCGCGCGGTTCTTCATAAATGCCGTTATGCCGCCCCAGATAGCAAGGATCGTGGTAGGTGACCTTTTTACGGTATTGCCCGCTGAACTCTATCCTTCCCTCGCGAATTAACTCGAAAAGATACTGGGTTATGTGAACAACCTCGAAATTCACCATGAACTCCGGATATTCATTCTTGAAGGTATGGTAGCAATGAGGGGAGGAAACAAGAATTTTACGCACTCCGTTATCTATGAAGGTCTTGATGTTTTCCCGGGCAAGCCGCCTGAAAACTTCCTCGTCTCCGGTCTTTCGAATACTTTCTCCACAACAGTTTTCAGCCGTGCCGAGTATACCGAAATCGATTCCCACCGTCTTCAGGATGCCGGCCACGGCCCTGGCTACTTTTTTGAGCCTCGGGTCATAACTGAAATAACATCCGGGAAAATACAGGATCTCCATATCCTCGGTGAAACTCTTGACAGAAAGGCCTTCGGCCCAGTCAGCACGTTTCGACCGGTCTTCATTCAGAGGGTTGCCTTCGCTTACGAGGCTTGCATGAACGGTGCGGAGAGGAGTCACCGATTTGGGAAAAACACCGTATTCCGTGGCGATCCTCCGCAGGGCCACGCCCGATTCGATCTGCTGTACATCCCTCGGGCAGTGCTGGGGGCATCTACCGCACGTGGTGCAGAGCCATATGTCTTCGCTTTCTATCTCGGTCAAACCAAGCGCCGCCTGCCGGACGATCTTTCGCATGCTGAATTTTCGCACCCTGTTCCAGGGGCATACGACATCGCACAATCCGCATTGGAAACACCTTCTGAAAGCCTCTCCGCCGTTTGTATTGACCAGATCGATTATTTCTTTGTATGGAGTGACCGTTTCCACGATAATTACAATTCCTCCCGGCCAATGTTGGACGCCGGCCGCCGGCTCAAAGCCGTGCGCCGTGGCTGCCTCTGCTTCATTCCTTTACCGACATCCGGGCTACCGCGTCTGTTATTTTCTCCAGCCCGTACTTGTCCACAAGGGCTTCGAGACCCGATTCCATTTCACCTGGCCTATCCTCTTCCTCGACTTCCTCTTCGCGCTCTTCGTAGACCAATGCCTCGTTCAAACACCACTGGACACACATGGGTTCAGGCAGCGGGGGGTCACTTTCACACATATCGCATCTTAACGGCAGCCCTGAGTCCGGTTCCTTGAAAATGCTCCTGGAGGGACAGGAAGCCCTGCAGAACGCGCATTCCTCGTATTCCTTTCCATCGATAACGTACTTGTCCCTGCCCATGCATTCGGCGGGGGTGTACTCACCGGCATAAACAGGCACATATATATCACTCAGAGGGTAGCGGATGACCCTGATTCGAGCCCGGCCGGGATTGTTGCTGCTGTATTTCGGCTGGGCATGAAACGCAGAGCAGATGACCTCGCAGGCACGGCAGCCGTTGCATTTGTCGACATCGACTTTAATGGTCTTTATTGTCTTCTTTTTCTTTTCGCCCACGGCTACACCTCCTTCCCATCTTCAGCCGGGGTCTCACCGGTAGGCGTCCCGCCGCCGTTTTCGTATACTCCCCTTTTCTCCAGGTCTTCATACACATAATCCAGGCCCAGTTCATGAAGGCATTCACGGGTGGGAATCCCCTGCTCGTTCCAGCCCTTGAATTTGTAATAGGTATCCAGGAGCTGCTTTTCGAGCTCCGGGAATCTTTTTTTCCAGTGGTTCTGGGGAGGCTTCTCGTCCGCCCTCCTCATGCCGCGCCTGATGTTGTTGGCCCTCACGAGCGTCCGGTACCTCTTGACCGCCTCATTGAGTTTGGGCTCATCAAAGTCGATCCCGGAGCCAGCCGAAATAAACTTAGGATAGTTGTGAATATGATAAGGAGGTTTTAGAGGAAAAGACGACAGCCCTGCACACATCCCCAGTGCGTCGTCGATGTAATGCATTTTTTCCTGCCAGTCCACGATATCGCAACACATTTCCGGTGTCGGGTAGTAGGGAAAAGAGTTCTCGCCCCGCAGCTCCCAGTCCAGGAAATACTGTTTGAACCTGTCGTCGGGAACCTGGAACCAGTCTTTTGCGAATTCCTCTCTCTGCTCCCTCGTCGGGAAAGGCATCTGGGGAAACTGCCCTTCAATCTGGGTGATGTTTATTTTTTCCCCAGTGGAATACATCAGGAAATAAATGGGGTTGAGCATGGAAAGCTTCAAAGGCAGCTGTTCATGCTTTTTGATCGTGTTGTGCGCGTAGGCATCCGCGCCTTTACCAATCTTTTTCGCCGCCCAATAGGTCCCGTCCGCCAGGGTGTCGCCGATGCTCTCCCGCCGTACGATTCTGTCGAGCAGCCAGTAAAATCTTCCCTCGTTGTCCGAAGGCATTCCGGAAAAATCATCGTCGGTCAATATGCCGTCCTGGTAAAGCTCCAGCGCAAATGCCATAACCTGGGGAGTCGAGAATGCATCCACTCCGTATTCCGTGGCCCGCTGGGCGATGCTCAACCCGAATTCCAGGTCCGAAAAGGCAGCCATGGTGTAGGTAAGCTTCGAAAAACATTTCATCATGTATGTGGGGAGCCCCGGGGGTGAAATAGTCGCGCCGCATTTCATGGGACAGTTATAACAGCTTATCAGGCGGGTGCGCATACTCTCAAGGCTGTCGGTCCACGCCTTTTCAACCTCCTCGGTCCAGAAACCCTTCCTGCGGACCCTGGAATTGCCCCACATGAAATTTTCGGTGTGCCACTTCTCGTCATGCACCCTCATTTCCTGGGGGGAACCCAGCCCTGCAAGGATCGGCATCACTCCTGGAATGGGGTTCTCATTACGCCACTTTATGTAGTCCAGCACTTCATTGCACAGGTCCATGAATTCGGCCGGACGTGCCATGTATACATCCTTGGTCCCGCGCACGGCTATTGCTTTGACTCCTTTGTCCCCCATCACTGCGCCCAGCCCTCCCCTGCTGGCGCTGGACCTCCCCTGCTCGATGGATGCAAAAAAGACCCTGTTTTCACCGGCAAGACCGATGGCTGCCACCTGGGCGTTGGGCTCTTTCAACTCCTGCCGGATGAGTTCCCCCGTCTCGACCGCGCCCTTGCCATGCAGATGGGAGGCGTCTCGTATTTCCACCTTGTCGTTGTTTATCCACAGATAGACGAGACCGGGTGATTTACCCCGCAGGATTACCTTGTCGTAGCCTGCATATTTCAACTCCGGCGCCCAGAACCCCCCCATCATTGAAAACGCCATGAACAGGGTCTGGGGCGAAACGGTCGTCACGATCGTCCGGTTGCACCCTATGGCCGGAGTGCCGCACAAAAGTCCGGCACTGAATATAAGAAGATTATCCGGAGAAAAGGGCTCTGTTTCCGGAGGGACCCTGTCCCACATAATTTTCGCACTGGTACCCAGCCCCCCCAGATAAAGTTCCGTATCCCCGGGGTCGGTTTCCACCCTGTCGATGCTTCCACGGGACAAATCGACTTCAAGATTAAACCCTGTTTCCGCATATCTCATTTTTTTCCCCTTGCATTCAGCGATTCAGTCTTTTCTTCAGGTTTATAAAGCTGCTTCTGTCAAAACCCAGTGTCTTGAAAAAGGACAAAAGGTCCACGGAATCCCACCGAACAGACGTGTAAATGTCCTCGACACCCTTTTCCCGGTAGACCTGAAGGATTTTCTCTGCGAGGAGTTTTCCGATTCCCTGTCCCATGAATTTCGGATGCACACCCAGCGTAGCGATCCATGCGCTTTTCTGAAGACCGAAGCCTCCGAAAAGGATGTAGCTGATCATGTAGCCCACGACACGCCCGTTGACTTCGGCGACGAAGCTGGCGTCATCCTTGTTCTGGACATGACGTTCGATGATTTGCTTGAAATCGATAAACTCGCTGGGGTTGGTAATGGCTGTTTGAATTTCGCTGATCTGTTCTGCATCCTGGGCGAGTATCGTCCTGATATGAATGTCTTCCCGAATTTCCATCATGAGGTCATCTCAATCCAGTCGAATGATTTTAACACGGCAGCCCACCCAGTCCGGGGGCAGATACACCCTGCCGCTGTTACCGCTCAACCTGACCACCTTCTCAACCATCTCCTCACCATACACCTCCAGCTTCACCTTGTGGTGATTGCCGGTTTCAGGCGAGGTTTCCGATTCGTTGACCGCTTTGTCTACATCGGGTATTTTTGAAAGCATCGAAACACCATGCTCCCGCCCAATGCGCCTGACGGCCTCGATGAACAGCTGCCCCGGAGGGGGGAGCATCCTTAATAATGATTTACGTTCCACAAAATGGTGACTACATTTTAGCTACATCGTAACTATAAGTCAAGAAAGTCTTTAATCCGCACAGAGGATCTTTAGCCGATGGCATCATAAAAAGTACCACTCCCGGCTTATGGGGGTCGGGGTCGGAATCGGGGTCGAAAAGGCTGCCGATCAACGTCCGATACCGATCCCGATAGCGACCC
>CAYXDR010000012.1:0-236 GCA_964463515.1 uncultured Desulfobacteraceae bacterium
GATCCGAACAGATTTCACGGGCCTGATGCACACAGGCCTCCGAACACTGCTCCGCGGGGTTCCAGACAACCCCGAGGCGCTTTAGCCCCTGGTTCATATCATGGGCGATGCGGATCGCGCTTTTCACGGGCTGGAAGGTCCCGACCCCGGCCATGTATGGAGGGTGCTGGTGCGGTTCGGGCCCGGTGATTCCCACGCCGGTGCCGTAAGGATCGGTGACCGCCCCGAAAACATGG
>CAYXDR010000012.1:246-13872 GCA_964463515.1 uncultured Desulfobacteraceae bacterium
TCGCGTTTGCAGTGCCGTAATCCCCCTGGGCGTTATACAGGCGGATATTTTTGCCGTCGGGCCCCCGGAAGCCGTGTTCTTCAAGAGAATCGAACACGCCCTCCACATGGGAATCCAGAGATGGAGTGGATGCGAACTGCATAACCGCGATCAGGGGGTAGGAGCCTGCCCGGTCAAAACCTCCGGACCGCTGATCCAGGTCTGAAATCAAAAGAATGGAGGAAGCGGCTAAAATAAGGCCGACAACCAGCCACAGATGTTTTACCAAATTCTTCATCTCTTCTCCCCACGATTTCGACGGGACCCTAAAAGAGTCATCATTTCAGGTCAAGAAAAACCGTCCACTCCCATCCACCTCAACTCTCCAAATCCATTATCCGCTGGAAAATGGCCCGGCCGGAGGCATAGGCGGCCTCCAGGCCGGTCAGGCCCAGCCTGCAGCTCAGCAGGCTGGGCCTTACATTGTAGGGGGTGTCCGAGGTATACAAAAGGACCCCCAGGCTGAAACCCCGGGGGAGAGGAAGATCCAGGTCGCTGTTGAACGGGGGCTCGCTCCTCGTGAAATGCCCGTAAAGCGCACCCATATAGGGACCGGCCTCCATTTCGATGCCGCTGAAGTCATCCCGTAGCAGGGTTTTGACCGTCTCCCTCCCGTGCAGAAAGGTGCCCCGCACCGTGATGCACCTCTGGTCGTCGAAGGCTGCGATTCTGCGGAGATACGGGGTTATCCGCCTTATGGAGATAGCATTGTGAAAGTGATACCGGCTGGCCGTGTGGCCGTCATAGACCTCGGAGGGCACCATAATATCCCCCAGCCTGCCTACGACCCCGGCCGACTTACCCAGAATGAAAACCCCACAAAGCCCCCTGAAACGGCTGCATGCCTGGGAAAGCAAATGCTTCGCGGCAAGCCCCAGGGGATACTCGACGTTGATCACCCAGGCCCGGCTTTGTGCGAGACCTGCGGGAAAATTGAGAAAAGGGTCCATGCGGGAGGCCCTCAGCCGGCCCAGCTCTATTTTCTGGGCTTCGATCCGGGGATATGCTTCGGGGCAGTACCTGGTAAGGCCGACCGCTTCTTCATCCTCGATTCTCGCGGCCGCGGCTTCCGGCACCTGTTCCAGGTAATGGCGCAGTGCATAGTAGAGAAGGTCCGTGCTGTTTCGGTCCGGGTCCTTTCCATACTCCGCCCAACTCCGCCGCAACCCCTCGGGATCGTGTTCATGCAGGAAATCGACTACTTCTCTCTCACGCCGGGCCGCAAACCCTGAAATCAAGTTAGCCAGGCAGTGGTTATTGCTCGAAACAACGTAAACCGGCCTGTCCTCGCCGGCATTCATGCCGAAACGCTCTGCGACATCTTCCCACCACATGCCTGCGGCTTCCTCGAAATACCGGACATGGAGCGGCAGGCGTTCAATGGTGAGAGCAAGGGGAGCTGCGGCCAGGCCCGCGAATTTGAAATCCCAGTCATCTGGCCACACCCGCTGCAGCAGCTCCCAGTCGGCCCGTCCCAGATGCAGTTCCCTCCTTATCTCCTCCCCGGCGAGGGAGGCCGAAGTATCTCCCCTTTCCAGGGCTTTTCCGAGGCCGCTTCGGTGCAGCAGCCCGTGCATCTTGTTCCACTCAATCTGAAAAGCGCACATCGTGGGGACAAGATCGTCCAAATCACTTATGCTGTTGACAAAAACTGCGAGTATGTTTTCGCCGTCATAATGGTACCTTCTCCGCCTGGCACGGCTCTCGACCCTTGTCCAGGCTGCGGCACCGGCATATCCGGCCTCGGCGAACACTTCTTCGTTGGGGCCTATCAACACTCTCTCGACGCGGTTTATGCATTCAGGCAGGCGCAGTGCCGCGTAAAGAAAGGCCGATACATCCGGCTGCCTGTCTTTTGCCCGGCGGTGCAGGCTGGAGTCGAAACGGCTATGGTGAGGCTCCAAATCCGCCACGGCCAGAGCACTGAAAATATCGAGCCTGTCGCCATAGGACCCTACATAGGAATGCAGGGCCAAAGCCTGGCCGCTCGTGGAATCAGGCCTGGAAAAAAATTTGCCTAACGATGTATACATATCCAAAACCACCTGGAAACATACAGCTTCAATGCCTGAAAGACTCAAAATAAAACAGTAAAATCAAGGCTGCAATGCCCAGGGGAAAAAGTATAGGTGGAATTTGACGAAATTTTCCGCAGGAAACCTTGATAACAATCCAGCTCAGGATGGCCCATATGGCGCCCTGTGTGATCGAACCGGTAAACGGCATCATAATCATGGACATGAAAAAGGGGGCCGCCTCGTCGAACCGCTCCCATCGCACGTAAATCAAGGGCTTCAGCATGAATATGCCGGAAAGAACCATTACAGGGGCTGTTGCCTGCGCAGGCACCATGGAAAGCAAGGGAGAGAGAAACAAAAGCGGCAGAAACAGCAGCCCCGCCGTAACGGCGGTGAGCCCGGTCCGACCGCCCGCCCGCACCCCGGTGGAGGATTCAATGAACACCGTGGCCGGGCTGGAACCCAGGGCACCGGAAAGCGCGACTCCCGCGGCATCCGCCTTTAGGCTGCGCTGAAGCCCCCGGGGCTCACCGTTTTCGTCCACAAGGTCTCCGGCTTCCCCTACCCCGGCACATGTAGAAAAGGTATCGAAAAAGCATGAAAAAACCAGCACGAATAAAAACGGCCAGCACTCCGGCCTGAGCGCGCCCAACACATCTATGCTGAAGATAAGGCTAAAATCCGGCGGAGACCACCATCCCTGCCAGGAGACCACGAAGGGTGCTCCATGCGTCACCATGGATGCATCGCCCCATAGCCTTCCTATGGGCCAGGCCATAGCTGTGCCCGCCGCGACTCCCAGGATAAAGGCGCACGGAACCTTGCGGGCCACGAGTATTGCGGTCACTGCAAAACCGCCAAGAAAACTCAGTGTTACTTCGTCCATGTTACCCAGAGTCAAACGGCCCGATTCCCCCATGATTATAAACCCTGCGGACTCGAAACCGAGCATCGCTATGAAAAGGCCTATTCCTCCCGCCATTCCGTAGCGAAGCATTCGCGGAACACCTGCAGGAAGGCGCCGGCGGCGGTCGCACACCAACAGGACCAACAGCAAAACCCCGGCCCAGAAAACACAGCCGAGGGCCGTTTGGTAAGTCATCACTTCGGAACGTACCACCGCAGCCACGAACAAATGATTGAGGCTCATGCCCGGGGCCACCAGCAGCGGGTTGTTGCTGTAAAGGCCCATAATTATGCTGCTTGCAGCAGAGACCAGAACGGTGGATGTCTGCACCGCCTGAAACGGCAGCCCTGCCTGAACCAGAACTGACGGATTCACTACAATGATGTACATTGCCGCCAGAAAACTCGTGAGCCCGGCTGAAAGCTCTGTGAAAACATTGGTTCCGTTATTGTTCAGGTCGAAAAAATCTTTCACCGCCAGACACCACCATTTCCTTGCTTTAACAATAAAGCATTTAGACAATAAAATAAATATTATAAATATATTTTACTGATGTTTATATGTGAAAACAGCTCTTTGATCAAGTAAAAACCGATCCGCGACGGGTGCCGACTTTTTGTATCGACGCTGCCTCCCCGGCCGTGTTAAATTCCTGGATGAACGATCCAGAGTCTTTATCAGCATTATAGAAAGGAGAATTATATGAAAAGGCTTTTTTCACTGCTTTTCCTTTTGGTGCCTTTTTCAGTCATAGCTGCTGAAATACCTGATTTTTTTGTCGAAATAAGAGAAGTTGTTCCCGACGCGGTTATGGACATACGTTACTACACGGAGCATAACTTCGTGGGAGAACGCGTGGATGGATACGAGGCGCCCAAGTGCTACCTGACCAGAGAGGCGGCCGAGGCCCTTTCCCGGGTCCAGGCAGACCTCAAGCCTTTCGGATTCGGGATAAAGATTTACGACTGTTACCGGCCCCAGCAGGCCGTGGATCATTTTGTACGCTGGGCGAAAGAGCTGGAAAACACGGCCACGAAAACCGAGTTTTATCCCACGGTTGACAAAAAGAACTTGTTCAGAGACGGTTACATAGCCGCCAGGTCCAGCCACAGCAGGGGGAGCACCGTGGATCTCACCATAGTCGAGCTTCCCCCCGCAGAGCAGCCAGAATTCGTGCTCGGGGAAACCGAACAGTCGGAATGCTTCCTGCCGCAGGATGAGCGTTTTCCGGACAACAGCATTGATATGGGCACCGGCTTCGATTGTTTCCATGAACTGTCTCATCCGGAAAACCCGGACGTCAGAGAAAAACAGAGGCTTAACAGGCTGTTGCTCAAAACTTTAATGGAAAAACACGGCTTCACCTATTATGATAAGGAATGGTGGCATTTCACGATGGAAGACGAGCCTTTTCCGGATACTTATTTTAATTTCAAGATCAAATAAGAAGAAACCAAAGGCACCGGGACAGGTTGATATCAGGCAATGAAAGAGGTTTCCGCGACCGGCCCAGGGCATGTTTTCACGGAAAAGCGCAATTGACATGCCCCTGAGCATTGCATATAGTCCAACTTAATCAACCTAATTAGTTTTCATCCGGAAATACGGGATGGAAACTAATTTAGAATAGTGGAGTCAAACAACAATGGAAAACCTATCTCTCCAGGCCGTCTCGCCTGTGGACGGCAGGTATCGGCGTGCGACCGAAGCCCTTGCTGATTATTTTTCCGAAAGCGCATTGATCCGCTACAGGGTGCTGGTGGAAGTGGAATACTTCATTGCCCTGTGTGAAATTCCTCTTCCTCAGCTCGCCTCTTTTGACCAGCGACGCTTTGAAGAGCTTCGCGCTGTTTACAGTGGTTTCACGCTGGAAGACGCCCGGGCGGTCAAGGAGGCGGAAAGTATAACCAACCACGACGTCAAGGCCGTGGAATATTTTTTGAAAAATCGTTTTATCTCCCTCGGCCTCGAAAAATTCAAGGAGTTCATACATTTCGGACTTACGAGCCAGGACATAAACAATACGGCGCTGCCCTTGTCCTTGAAGGAGGCTTGGAAAGAGGCCGTGGCCCCTTCGCTGCAGGAAACAGTAGACCTGCTCACCTCGATGGCGCACCAGTGGCGGGAAATCCCCATGCTTGCCCGCACCCACGGCCAGCCAGCCTCCCCGACACGGCTGGGGAAGGAAATTTATGTTTTCGTAGAACGCCTGCAGGAGCAACAGCGCCAGATCTGCGAGGTTCCTTTTTCCGCCAAATTCGGGGGCGCCACCGGCAATTTCAATGCCCACGTGGCGGCCTACCCCGATGTTGACTGGATACGGTTTGCAGACCGACTGGTGAACGACGTCCTGGGCCTGAAAAGATCCCGCATAACCACCCAGATCGAACATTACGACAACCTCGCCGCTTTCTGCGACGCGGCCAGGCGTATAAACACCATCCTGATAGACCTGGACCGGGACATCTGGGCGTATATCTCGATGGATTACTTCAAGCAGAAAATCAAGCAGGGTGAAGTTGGTTCTTCGGCGATGCCGCACAAGGTCAACCCCATAGATTTCGAGAATTCCGAAGGAAACCTAGGGGTTGCAAACGCCCTGTTGGGTCATCTGGCCGAAAAGCTTCCCATATCAAGGCTTCAAAGAGATCTCACCGACTCCACCGTCAGCCGGAACATCGGCGTTCCCCTCGCACATATGCTCATAGGGCTGAAATCCCTTCTGCGGGGTTTGCGCAAACTGATACTCAACGAGCGTCGGATCCATGACGACCTCGACGCGAACTGGCCGGTTGTGGCAGAGGGGATCCAGACCATACTCAGGAGGGAAGGCTACCCGGAACCATACGAAGCCCTCAAGGCCCTGACGCGGACAAATGAGAAAATTGACAGGGAGGCACTTTCAGCCTTTATTCAGGCCCTCGATTTACCTGATAAAATCAAGCGGGAGCTTCTGGCTCTCAGCCCACACAATTACACGGGATTGTGTGGCTTTTGATACGATAGGAGTTTGTCATGGAAAATTCCCGGAAAAAAACAATTGCGATTCTTACCGGAGGAGGAGATGTGCCGGGCTTGAATCCCTGCATAAAGGCCCTGGTTTACCGGGGAAGCCAAGAAGGGTTCAGGGTGGTCGGCATCAGGCGCGGATGGGCCGGGCTCATGGAATACAACCCTGCGGAACCCGATTCGAAATCCCGCTGCTACGAGGAGATGGAGCCTGCAGCCGTCCGGACGATCGACCGTTACGGCGGCACCTATCTTCATTCATCGAGAACCAATCCCAGTGCCGTCAAGCGCAAAAGCGCCCCCCAATTCCTCCTCGACAAGTACGCCGAAGGAGAGCAAACAAAGGATTTCACCGCCCACACCATTTCCAACCTGGAAAAACTCGAAATAGACGCGGTGATCCCCATAGGGGGTGATGACACACTCAGCTTCGCTGAAAGGCTTCACCGCGAAGGCTTCCCGGTTATCGCGATTCCGAAAACCATGGACAACGACGTTTTCGGCACTGATTACTGTATCGGTTTTTCCACTGCCATCACCAGGGGAGTGGGCTTCATCCATTCACTCAGGACGTGTGCCGGGAGCCACGAAAGGATAGGCGTGGTGGAGCTCTTCGGTCGTTACTGCGGCGAAACATCTCTTATTTCCGCATACTTGTCCGGGGTGGACCGCGCCATAATCTCCGAAGTTCCCTTCGACCCCAAGCTGCTTGCCTCGCTGATAATGGAAGATAAACGCGCGAATCCAAAAAACTATGCTATGATAACCATCTCCGAAGGGGCCCGGATGGTGGGGGGAGACATGCTGACCTCCGGGGAAGCCGATGCTTACGGCCACTCCCGCCTCGGAGGGATAGGCGAACTCACGGGTGCGTTTCTCAAGGAACTCACAGGGGAAGACGTGCTGATCCAGCGCCTGTCCTATTTGATGCGAAGCGGCGCGCCGGATTCACTGGACCTGATGGTGGCGGTGAATTACGCACACATGGCGGTCGATCTTTTCATGAAAGGCGCACATGGCCGTCTGGTCGCCCTTAACCAGGGCATCTACACCGACGTTCCCCTCAGCACGATAACTTCCGGTGAAAAGAGGGTGGATGTAAGGGAACTCTACGATGCACACCAATACAGGCCGAAGGTCCGGCACGTGGGCGGCAAGCCCATGTTTCTCTACTGAGGGGGGGGCGGTTTGAGTCTGTTAAGAAGGAGAAAACCAGGATGCAGGCACAAGCGGTGAACGGCAAGCGGAGACATACAAAAACGATCCATATCGGCCGGGTGCCGGTGGGAGGAGGTTCGCCGGTTTCCGTGCAGTCGATGACCAACACCGACACCCGGGATGTGTCTGCAACCCTCGCCCAAATCGAAAGGCTCGCGGAGGCCGGCTGCGAAATAATCCGAGCGGCGGTGCCTGACGAAGAGGCGGCCTCGGCGCTGTCTCAGATATGCAGCCGGGCATCCATTCCCGTGATAGCCGATATACATTTCGACTATCGCCTGGCTGTCTCCTCCGTCAAGGCGGGAGCCGGCGCACTGAGAATCAACCCCGGGAACATAGGCGGGAAGAAAGCGGTGGGTGAAGTTGTAGCTGCAGCCCGCGACAAGGGAATTCCGATACGCATAGGGGTAAATTCCGGCTCCATTCAGAAAGAAATTCTTGCGAAGCACTCCCATCCGACGCCGGAAGCCATGGTCGAAAGCGCTCTTGGATACATAAAGATGCTCGAAGAGCTTAATTTCGACTTGATCAAGGTGTCGTTGAAGTCATCCCATGTGATGAATACCATAAAAGCTTACCGGCTCTTGAGCGACCGGGTGGACTATCCCCTGCACCTCGGGGTGACCGAGGCGGGGACCTTGATCGCAGGGACGGTTAAAAGCGCCGTAGGCATCGGAATTCTATTGGCCGAAGGCATAGGCGATACCTTCCGTGTTTCTCTTACCGGCGACCCCGTGCAGGAAGTACGAGTCGGCTACGAACTTCTGCGTGCGCTCGACCTGAGGCACAGGGGGCCTGAAATCATAAGCTGTCCGACGTGCGGGAGGACGGAAATAGATTTGTTCGGACTGGTGGAAAAAGTCGAAAAAGCAGTGTCAAACCTTACGATCGCACCTAAAATCGCGATAATGGGGTGCGTGGTCAACGGCCCGGGGGAAGCCAGGGAGGCCGACATAGGCATCGCCGGAGGCCGCGGCACCGGTATCCTGTTCAAAAAGGGAGAGGTTATCCGGAAAATACCGGAGGAGCAACTGGCAGACGCGCTTATCCGTGAGGTAATGGATATGGCCGCGTCTTCAAAACAATCACTACGGAAAGGTATTGAATAAAGATCATGAGGTATTCAGAATATTTCATCCCCACATACAAGGAGACCCCCGCGGAAGCCGAGTCCATAAGCCACAAGCTGATGCTCCGGGCAGGAATGATACGAAAGCTGGCCGCCGGCATCTACACCTATCTTCCGGTCGGGTTAAGGTCCATAAAAAAGGTGGAAACGGTAGTCCGCGAGGAAATGAACCGGGCCGGCGCCATAGAATTATTGATGCCCGCTGTTCAACCATCGGAGCTGTGGCAGGAAAGCGGCAGGTGGGACTACTACGGCAGGGAGCTGCTGCGATTTACGGACAGGCACGACAGGCCGTCGTGCTTCGGCCCCACCCACGAAGAGGTGGTCACAGACCTTGTCCGGGGGGAGGTCCACTCCTACAAGCAGATGCCTCTGAACCTGTACCAGATTCAGACCAAATTCAGGGATGAGATAAGACCCAGATTCGGACTCATGAGGGCAAGGGAATTCATCATGAAAGACGCCTACTCGTTTGATAAGGACGAGGAAGGAACAAATCTTAGTTACAACAGGATGTATGAAGCCTACATACGCATTTTCAGCCGATGCGGGCTCAGGTTCAGGGCGGTGGAAGCCGACAGCGGGCCCATAGGAGGCAGTTATTCCCACGAATTCATGGTCCTGGCCGAAACAGGCGAAGACCAGATTGCAAGCTGCACCGCATGCCCGTACGCGGCTAACCTGGAAAGGGCCGAGATAAAGGAGCCCGATGCGGATTCAGAAACTCCTTCCACCGGCTTGGACGAGCTGCGGGAGGTTGAAACCCCGGGTGCCCACACCATAGAGGAACTGTGCAGGTATCTTTCCATAGGCCCGGAATTGATAATAAAAACTCTGATATTCGTCGCAGACGGCGAACCTGTTGCGGCCCTGGTGCGGGGTGATCACGAACTGAACGAGGTGAAGCTCAAAAACCACCTCGGTGCCGGGGAGATCGAACTGGCCGACCACGCTCTCGTCGAAAAAGTCACAGGCGCTCCCATGGGTTTTGCAGGCCCTGTCGGTCTTTCAGTGCGCATAGTGGCCGACCAGGCGGTGCGTGGCATGAAAAACCTGATAGCCGGCGCAAACCGCGAAGATTTTCACGTCACCGGCCTGAACTACGGAAGGGATTTTGAGCTGAAGGAATTCGCTGACTTGCGGGTGATAACACCTGACGATCCCTGCCCGCGCTGCGGAAAGCCGATAATTTTCAGCCGGGGTATCGAAGTGGGCCATGTCTTCAAGCTGGGGGTGAAATACAGCGAGGCCATGAAGGCATATTTCCTAGACGAAAACGGTAAAGAACGGCCTATCATAATGGGCTGCTACGGAATAGGCATCGGGCGGACAATGGCCGCCGCGGTTGAACAAAACCACGACGAAAAAGGAATAGTCTTTCCCATACCCCTTGCGCCTTTCGAAGTTTCGCTGCTGGCGCTTCAAATGCATGAACCGCAGGTCGCGGAAACAGCCGAACAGCTCTACTGCGCTCTTTCAGATCAAGGCCTGGATGTGCTGCTGGACGACAGGGATGAAAGAGCCGGAGTAAAATTCAATGATGCAGACCTGCTGGGGATTCCCGTCCGGGTAACCGTTGGACTCAAGGGTGTCAGGCAGGGTTCCGTGGAAATCAAACTGCGCAGCGAAGCGCAGGCCGAAACGGTGCCCGTGGCCCAAGCGGCAGCCTTCGTCAAGGATAAAGTCAAAGAACTGTATGATTCGCTTAAATGACATCACGTCCCAAATTCTTTCCTACGACCTCAGCGCAGACATAGGCCTCATAGAAAAGGCATATGTCTATTCCGCAAAAGTTCACCAGGGACAAATCCGTCTGTCGGGGGAGCCGTACCTTTCCCATCCCCTCGAAGCCGCCTTTATTTTGTCCCAGATGAAAATGGACGTGGTCTGCATAGCAGCCGGTCTTCTCCACGACACGATCGAAGATACAAACGCGGAGATAGATGAAATCCGGCGTCTGTTCGGAGAAGAGGTGGCCAGCATAGTCGACGGCGTCACCAAAATCGGGAAGCTCACCTTCGCCAGCAAGAAAGAACGCCAGGCTGAAAACATGCGGAAGATGATTCTGGCCATGTCTTCGGATATCAGGGTCATTCTCGTAAAGCTGGCAGACCGCCTTCATAATATGCGCACCCTCGGGTATCAACCGGCAGAAAAACAGCGGCGCATAGCACGGGAGACACTCGACATCTACGCCCCGCTCGCGAGCAGGATGGGTATCTACTGGATGAAATCCGGCCTTGAAGACCTGTGCCTGTATTATCTCGAACCGGAAATCTACCACATGATTAAGACCGGCATCGCGGAAAGACGAGGGGAAAGGGAAAAATTCGTAAAAGAAGTCAAGGCCTTGATTTCCGACAAACTCGCCGAGGTCGGGATAGAAACCACGGTGAAGGGCAGATATAAACATTTTTACAGCATTTACAAGAAGATGCAGCACCAAGACCTGAAGGTGCATGAAGTCTTCGATATCATCGCCTTCCGTGTAATCGTGGACTCCGTTACCTCCTGCTACGAAGCACTCGGGCACATTCATTCCATGTGGAAGCCGGTGCCCGGGCGTTTCAAGGATTATATATCCGTACCCAAGGCCAACATGTACCAGTCCCTTCACACTACGGTGATCGGTCCTTACGGCGAGAGGATGGAAATCCAGATAAGGTCATGGGATATGGACAAGGTCGCTGAAGAGGGCATCGCGGCTCACTGGAAATACAAGGAAGGATATATACCCAGAAGTACGGATGAAAAGCAATTTATCTGGCTGAGGCAGATTCTTGAACTGCAGACTACCTTGAAAGACCCCGACGAATTCCTGGACACGGTTCGGATGAACCTGTTCCCGGACGAAGTCTATGTATTCACCCCCGCCGGAGAGGTAAAGGAATTTCCCAGGGGTTCGACACCGGTGGACTTCGCCTACAGCATACATTCCGAAGTCGGCGAAAAATGCGTCGGCGCCAAGGTCAACGACCGGATGGTTCCCTTGCGTTACCAGCTTCAAAACGGGGACATCGTAAATATCATAACCTCACCCAAGCAGCACCCAAGCAAAGACTGGCTTGAATTCGTAAGAACCCCCCGCGCCAAGACCAAAATCAGACAATGGCTGCGTAACCAGGAACGGGAGCAGGGCATAATCATAGGCAAGGGAGTCTTGGACAAGGCCATCGAACAGGAACAAATCGAGATTTCAAGCCAGGCCAGGACCGAACAGCTTACCGCCGTGGCAAAAGATCTTTCGTTTCAAACTGTGGACGACCTGTATGCCCAGATAGGATTCGGCAAAACATCAGCCAAGCAGGTGATGGGAAAACTCAAACAGCGTTTGGGGATTAAAGACGACAGGCACGCCGGCTTCGTCAGCAAGATGGTCGGGCATCTCAAGCGCAGGAAAAGCGACCAGGGCATCAAGGTCAAAGGGGTGAGCAACATGCTGGTTCGTTTCGCCAACTGCTGCAACCCCCTTCCGGGTGAACGGGTGGTCGGTTTTCTCACCCGGGGCCGTGGCGTGACCATTCATAACCGAAACTGCAAACACATAGCACACAGCGACCCGGACCGGCTGGTGGAGGTGACGTGGGAAACCGGCCAGGAAGAGTCATACGCCGCGAAATTCAAGGTGACCGGCCTGGATGAAAAGGGGCTTTTGGCAGACATCAGCGCAGCCCTCACGCAGAAGGACGCCAACATACTCCAGGCCGATATAAGAACCACGGCTGACCATAAAGCGGTTTTGATATTCTCTGTCGGCGTCAGGGACTATGAACACCTCCAGGCCATCATGGGGGCCATGAACAGGGTCAAAAACGTCCTTATGGTGGAGCGGCTGTAATATCTGGAAAAGCCCGAATCCGGCGCCTGGTTTTGCGGGAAACCATTGATGGAGGATCAGGGAGCAGCCTCAAGGCTTGACAACCTTGCCCGATTTGATGCAACTGGTGCACACGCGCAATTTTTTGACACGTCCGTTCGCAACGGTACGGACTTTTTGCAGGTTGGGGTACCAGCGCGCTTTGGTCTTGTTGTGGGCGTGGCTTATATTGAAGCCCACTCTGGGCCGTTTTCCGCATATTTCACAAATTTTGGACATCGCTCGGTCTCCTTTGTATATTCAGCCGGCCTACACGGCAAAACGCAGCAATGACAGGCCGAATAATTTTTAAAAGAGTTTATATACTTTATTTGGGGTCTGCAGGCAACTGTTTTTTCACGGGAGGATATATCATTCAGCCGAACACACTAAAACGATCCGCCCTGTTATCACCGGCACTCAACCGGGTTCCCGATCGCTTGGAAAAAATTCACATGATCGGCATATGCGGCACGGGCATGTCTTCTCTTGCCGGACTGCTCACGGGGCTCGGTTTTGCGGTGAGCGGTTCGGACCAAAGCTTTTACCCGCCCATGAGCATATTTCTTGAAACCCTCAATATCCCTCTTTTTCGCGGGTATCGGGCTGAAAACCTAAACCCGGCACCGGACATGGTCATCGTCGGAAACGTGGTCACCAAAAACAACCCGGAAGCGGTGGAACTTGCCCGCCTAGGAATTCCCTACCTTTCCTTCCCGCAGGCGCTGGCCCGTTTCCTTCTTGAAAAAACGAAACGAATTGTTGTATGCGGCACCCACGGAAAAACTACGACCGCTTCTCTCGCAGCCTGGCTGTTGACCACGGCAGGCCTCGATCCAGTCTGCATGATCGGCGGAATACCCCTGAATTTCAAAAGCGGGTGCAGACTCGGCAGCGGCGGCTACTCGGTGGTTGAAGGCGATGAATATGACACCGCCTTTTTCGACAAGGGCCCCAAATTTCTTCATTACCGCCCCCATATCGCAGTCCTGACAAGCGTGGAGTTCGACCATGCCGACATCTACCGGGACATGGATCATCTGAGGAAAAGTTTCCAAAAACTCATAAACATCCTGCCTCCCGCCGGACTGCTCATAGCAAACGGTGACGATTCCGAAGTCCGCTCACTTGCAGCCTCAGCTGCCTGCCGGGTGGTTAGCTATGGATTTTCGGCTGCCTGCAGTGTCACGGCATCTGGAATAACCGGAGGAAACCGAAACACCCATTTTGCCGTCGTCAAAGACGGCCGCAGAATCGGCGGTTTCTCCTCTCCCCTTTACGGTGAGCACAACATATCGAACCTCCTTGCCGTGGCAGCCCTGTCCGATGCCTTGAAAATCGATCCCGAGACACTGGCACGTTCCTTTTCCAGCTTCAGCGGAGTGAAGCGCAGGCAGGAGGTGGTCGGTGATCCTGCGGGTATAACCGTGGTGGATGATTTCGCCCACCA
>CAYXDR010000012.1:13882-19409 GCA_964463515.1 uncultured Desulfobacteraceae bacterium
GGGAAATTCAACGGCCGCAGGCTTGTCGCGGTATTCGAGCCAAGGTCCAATTCGAGCAGAACGAAAATTTTCCAGGAAGCATATTCCCATGCTTTCGATGGAGCAGATCTGGTCTTTATCCCCGATCCGCAGCGTGTCCAAAAAATTCCCCCGGGTGAACGCTTTTCATCCTCCCTACTGGCCCGGGAATTGAACGCCGCGGGGATAAGGGCGGTTCATGCGAAGAACAGCGGAGAACTTCTCGAAAAGCTTTCGGTCTCGGTAAGGCCGAAAGACGTGGTCTTGTTCATGTCCAACGGTGCCTTCGACAACCTTCCCCTAAGGCTGGTGGAAGTGCTCGAAGAGAGGTTTAGGGCTGGATAAACGTCGGAACATGGTGTATAAAAGGAACATGCCCAGTGAGCTGGAAAAAAACGTCATCAGGCAGATCCAGGGAGATCTTCCGCCGGGAGCGAGGCCTTTTGCCGAGGCCGCAGCCCGTATCGGCATGAGCGAGGAGGAATTCCTGGATGTCGTACGGAACCTGAAAAAGCAGGGTGTCATCCGGAGATTCGGTGCCACTCTGAGACATCAGGAGGCCGGCTACCCTTCGAACGCGATGGTGGCCTGGGATGTAGGTGAAGACGATACACCCGAAGTAGGAAACCGCCTTTCCCGTTTCAGGGAAGTAACCCATTGCTACGAACGCCGGAGATGTCCCGAGTGGCCTTACAACCTGTACACGATGATACACGGTACCAGCCGCGATCATTGCCGAAGTATTGCGGCCAGGCTTTCAGAAGCTGTAGGTGTCCGTAAATATTTGGTTTTATTCAGCGAAAAGGAATTCAAGAAAACGAGCATGCAATATTTCTAATATATTTTATGTCGACAAACACGCAGAGGCCGCTTTTCCGGATTCACAAATAGGGAAAAAATTTATCTGCCTTGTATTCATTTGCTTTTGAGGTGGTTTTATATGGGAGATACATCACTTGAGTTGTTCGAGCGTGCAAAGGAACTGATACCGGGGGGAGTCAACAGCCCGGTGCGAGCCGGAAAATCCGTTGAGATAATTCCCCCTTTCATTTCTTCGGCCGATGGCTGCCGTATACGGGATGTGGAGGGAAATGACTATATCGATTATGTGGGGTCCTGGGGTCCCATGATCCTGGGGCATCGGCACCCCCAAGTCGTTGAAGCCCTAAGAAAGCAGCTTGAACGTGGAACCAGCTACGGGGCTTCCACGGAACTGGAAATAGAAATGGCCCAGCTCATCGTCGACTTTGTACCTTCGATCGAAATGGTGAGGATGGTAAATTCCGGCACGGAAGCCGCCATGAGCGCGCTCCGCCTGGCCCGCGGCTTCACAGGCAGGGACAAGATAATTAAATTCGACGGATGCTATCATGGCCATTCCGACGGCCTCTTGGTATCGGCGGGCTCCGGCCTTGCCACCCTTGGAATTCCCGGCAGCCCCGGCGTCCCGGCCGATTTCGCAAAACATACGATCTCCCTGGCTTTCAACGATCTCGACAAGGTAAACGATGTCTTCGACTCCTTCGGAGATCAAATGGCAGCTGTGATTGTCGAACCGATAGCCGGAAACATGGGTCTCGTTCCGCCTAAGCGCGAATTTCTTGAAGGTTTAAGGCGGACAACGCTCAAATACGGCTCTCTCCTTGTCTTTGATGAAGTCATCTCAGGCTTCAGGGCTGCACCCGGGGGCGCCCAGGAACTATACCGGGTTACACCGGATATCACCTGCCTGGGCAAAATCATCGGGGGAGGTCTTCCTGTTGGAGCTTACGGAGGAACAAAAAATATCATGAGCAGGATGGCACCCGAAGGTGACATCTACCAGGCGGGCACGCTTTCAGGAAACCCGCTGGCCATGGCGGCCGGCATTGCAACATTGAAAATTTTGAAAAGCCCGGGGTTGTACAAAAACCTTGAAAGTAAAGGCAGCAGGCTCTTTTCCGGTTTGGAGCAGGCCGCAGTGCGAGCCGGCATTCCGGTCTCGGTCAACAATGTGGGATCCATGGGCACAATGTTTTTCACCTCCGTGCCTGTCACGGATTTTGAAACTGCCAAAACCGTCGACCAAGCCGTGTTCGGTAAATTTTTCCGGGGCATGCTGTCCCGCGGCGTGTATCTCGCTCCGTCGGCTTTCGAGACCACATTCGTCTCCACTGCCCACGATGACGGCGTCATAGATGAAACCATTGAAAAAGCTTTTGAGGTGATGTCCTCTCTGGAAATAAAAACCGATTGACTTTGCAGAAGAATTTGTGCTACTTCCTTTACCGCGTGTCCGCCGGGGACCGCAGTGGTTATATGGATGAAGACCTCAAACAAACCATCAAGACCCTTGGCCATTTCAGTACTATAGGGCTCGCCATGGCCCTTTCGGTTTCCCTGGGTGCTCTGCTGGGCAATTACCTGGACGGGAAATTCGGCACGCAGCCATGGCTGACGATAGTTTTTCTGGGTTTCGGCATTGTTGCGGCGTTCCGAAACCTCTATCTGCTTTACAAGCGGGCGAAGAAATGTTAACCGAACATCGGGAAATCATTGGTTTCGTCAAAACTTTAAACTGGATAGCTCTTCTTGTGCTTGGCACGGCGAGCCTTTTGCTGATGGGCCCTAATTTCACCAGCGGACTTGTTGCCGGTGGGTTGCTGATAATTTTCAATTTCAACATTTTCGAGCGCTCGATAAGAGCTGCTTTTTGCTCCTCCAGCGGCTTTCGTTTCAGTAAGGCCGCGGCCATCGCCAAGTATTATTTCAGGTTGCTTTTCATGGGGATGGTCATATTCATACTGCTTAAACAGAGCTGGGTGCATCCGGTGGGGCTTTTACTGGGCCTGTCCATCGTCGTTATCAGCATCATCGGACTCGGCGTTAAATTGCTGATGAAAACTTTTCCACGGGAGGCGGCCTAAAAAATGGGTTATCATTTTTACTTTCTGGACAAAATTTTCGGTGCTCTGGGCTTCGGCCATCTTGCTCATGAATATACATTCATCACCCACTCCTGGTTCGTAATCGCGGTTCTCGTTTTGACAGCGCTTCTTTCCGTCAAAGGCCTTCAAATGCTGCCTTCCGGCAAGCAGAACGTATTCGAGGTTGTGGTCAGCGGCCTGGAAGATTTCATGGTAGGCGTCACCGGCCCTGAAGGGCGTTTTTTCTTCCCGTTTATTGCCACGTTGTTTTTTTATATCCTTCTCTGCAATCTGCTGGGGCTGGTTCCGGGCTTTTTCTCTCCGACTGCAAACCTGAACACCACACTGTCACTTGCTGTCTGCACATTTGTATATACGCATATCATCGGGTTCAAATTCCACGGCCCGAAATATTTGAAGCATTTCCTGGGCCCGGTTTGGTGGCTGGCTCCGTTGATGCTGCCGATCGAACTGATCGGGCATTTCGCCAGGGTTATGTCACTGAGCATCCGGCTGTTTGGAAACATATTCGGCAAGGAAACCGTCCTCGGCATTTTTTTCTTGCTCGCAGGGCTGTATTTGGCTCCTTTGCCGATCCTTTTTCTCGGTATTCTTGTAAGTGTAATTCAGTCGATGGTATTCATGCTTCTTTCAATCATATATTTTGCCGGTGCGATGGAAGAAGCCCACTAAAAAATTGAAGCCCTAATCTGCGCATGCAGTGAAAGGAAGAAGAGAGGAATTCACATTCTGAAAGGAGGAACATATGTCAAAGAAAGGGTTTGTGGGGGCGCTTACCTCTGTGCTTGTGCTCGGCGCAGTATCGACTGCCTTTGCCGGAAGCGGATCTGAAAATTCGGTGGGACTGTGGAGGATCTTCTTCGGTATCGCTATAGCATGCGGATTCGGTATTGGTGTGGCGGCGCTGGGCACCGGCCTGGCGATGGGCAACGCGATAAACGCCGCCCTTCAAGGTACGGCGAGAAACCCCGAAGCTTCCGGCAAGATCATGACGACCATGATCATCGGCCTGGCGCTTATCGAGTCTCTGTGTATCTATGCACTGGTGATCTGTTTGATCATGGCGTTTAAGCTCCCCAATCTGGAACTCATAGTAGAGCTTCTTTTCAGGTAGCTCCGGATCATGATTCACAAGGGGTCCGCTTTCAATGCGGACCCCTTCTTTGACCGTACGCCCGCCACCGTCCACGGGCCGCGGCAATGATAATGATCAAGCTGGCTGCGCATGCCGGTTTCACGACCGGATGGGGTGGGTAAGTGTGTTTCCTTTGAGCTTATAGGCCAGGAGTAACCGGACATCCCAAAGTAGTCGGTTTTTTTATTATCCCCGCCGCCGTTTCCCGTCATACACATGAAAATCATTGTTTCTACCGCCTTGTGTCATATGCCGGAAAAGGAGACAGGCATGATAAATCCAGGCATATTCAGAGAATACGATATACGTGGAATCGTGGGCAAGGATTTCGACCTGGGCGATGTGGCAAAAATCGCCCGCGGCTATGCAGTGTACCTAAAGCGGGAAGGGAGACCAAGCATTGCCTTGGGGATGGATTGCAGGGAAACTTCGGCTGCAATCCGGGATGCATTTTTAGGCGCTTTGTTGGAAAGCGGCATCCATGTAATCGATATTGGTCTATGCCCCACCCCCCTGCTCTATTTCGCCATACGGCATTTGAATGCGGGCGGCGGGGTTATGATAACCGCGAGCCATAATCCGCCCGAGTACAACGGGTTCAAAATCTGTGTCGGCCAGGACTCTATATTCGGCGAGCGGATTCAACAGCTCAGGAAAATAATTGAGTCAGGTGAATTCGCCGAGGGATCCGGGCAGGTCGAACAAATTGATATTCTAAATGAATATTGCGATTTTCTTGTAAAAACCATCCACCTGGAAAGGCCTGTGCGCCTTGCCGTGGATGCAGGCAACGGAACCGGCGGAATCACAGCCCTGCCCGTGTTCAGGAAACTCGGCTGCGAAACAGTGGATCTTTTCACCGACCCGGACGGGCGGTTCCCCAACCACGAACCAGATCCTACCGTCCCTTCGAACATGGAGATTTTGTCCCGCACGGTCGTTGACAGAGGGCTGGAACTGGGAGTCGCCTTCGACGGCGACGCCGACAGGCTTGGAGTCGTGGATGAAAAGGGCCGCATAATATACGGGGACATGCTGCTTGCCTTGTTCGCCCGGGACATCCTCGAAAAAAACCAGGGGGCCAAGATTATTGGTGAAGTGAAGTGTTCCCATCTCTTGTATGAGGATATTAAGGCACACGGCGGGATTCCCGTAATGTGGAAAACCGGGCATTCGGTGATAAAACAAAAATTGAAGGATGAAAAGGCATTGCTGGCCGGTGAAATGAGCGGCCACTTTTTTTTCAGTCATCGGTATTTCGGGTTTGATGACGCGGTGTATGCCGCCTGCCGCCTGCTCGAACAGGTGTCAAGACGGCGGGAGCCTTTATCGGCATTCCTGGCGGATATGCCCTCGCTCCACAACACCCCGGAGCTGCGTATCGATTGCCCCGAACACCTCAAGTTCCCGCTGGTGGACAGGGTTAAGGAGAAGCTCAAAGAAGGCA
>CAYXDR010000013.1:0-18254 GCA_964463515.1 uncultured Desulfobacteraceae bacterium
ATAGCGACCCCGACCCCGAGGGACATCGTTATTTTGACTTTTTACGAGGCCATCACATTTGATGAACTCGTAAAAAGTCCCCAAGGCGTCATTGCGGCGTAGGCCGGAATCCATAAGTTATTGGAATGACTGGACCCCGCCCTGCGCCGGGGTAACGATAGAGGGGATATTTTGACTTTTTACGACCTCATCAAAAGTGGTCCGCCGTAATTTCCCGATATAAAAATGTATCGAAAAATCCAGCTGGCATATACCAAAGCTGCCGGCGAATGAAAGGTCAGGATTGCGAAGCTACGTGTTGTCGGCTATACTTGTATAGAATCAGGATAACGGCGAGGTGAACACTATATGACAGGTATGATCGAGAAAGTTCTCAATGATGCGCTAGCCCTGCCGCCCATTGAGAGGGCTGAGTTGATTCAACGCCTCTTCCAGAGTTTCGATGTCTCTAAGCACAATCATATCGATACTGCTTGGACAGAGGAGGTTGAATCTAGGATCGAAGCATACGACAAAGGATTGCTCACAGCTTCCCCAGCAGAGGACGTTCTGGCCAGGATCAACCGCCCATGAGAATCCTTGTCCTCTCATGTGCGGAAGACGAATTCGCTGAAGCCGTTGACTACTATAATAAACAGCGCCCTGGCCTGGGCTTTGAGTTTGCCGGGGAGGTACAACGTACATTCGAGCGGATCCGACACCATCCAGAAGCTTGGCCGGTGTTTTCATGTCGAGCCCGGAGATGCCTCACCGACCGATTTCCCTTTGGTGTGCTATACCAGGTTCGCAGCGACTGCATCTTGGTAGGAGCTATCATGCATCTCAAGCGTAATCCGACGCGCTGGCAGCAGCGACTAGCCGAAGCTTTCAGAGAACAAAACGTTTGAGAGGGGCAAAGCAATTTCTTATCCCTATAATCTTAGAGGTTATCATGAAAAAAACAGTATCAGATGTCGTGATTGAATGCGTCAAGGGCGATATCGCCTCTCAACAGGGGATTGCAGCTGTCGTGAACGCCGCCAACGCCCAGCTCATGATGGGCGGAGGCGTGGCGGGTGCCATTCACCGGGCGGCAGGACCGGGACTCGCCGAAGAATGCCGGCCATTGGCGCCCATTGAACCGGGAGAGGCGGTGATTACGGGCGGACACAATCTGCCCAACCAATATGTCATTCACTGCCTGGGGCCTGTTTACGGTGTGGATAAACCGGAAGATCAAATCCTTGCGGACTGTTACCGCAATGCTCTACAGCTCGCCGAAGAACATAAAATAGAATCGGTGGCGTTTCCGGCAATTTCCGCCGGCGCATTCGGATACCCTGTGCAAGACGCAGCCGAGGTGGCATTTCGAACAATTATGGAAATGGTTCCGAGCCTGAAATACGTCAAGAAGATCCGGTTCGTCCTCCACAGCAGCAGGGATCTGGAAACCCACGAAAAAACCCTCGGCGCAAAAAGTTGACGGCTCCCGGACAGGGTTCAATATCCGGTGGCCGGTGGTCAGGACGACGGCTTTTCGTCCCTAGGGTTCAAAGCGCGTCTCGGCGCGAAACCGCTTGCCCTGTTTGTCATTTGCGCGAGCGCCTTTTCAAGCCTTGATGCCTCTTTAATAATGATATCGGCATACCTTCCTTCAGGGGAATCAGGGTCTGTGGCAGCCGCCAATTTTCGTGCAAAACCTCCCACCGCGGTGAGAGGATTCCTGATCTCGTGGGCTGCGGCCTGAAGCACGTAGGCAACGGAGCCGTTCCCGTTTTCAATGCTGTCGAATGACGGCGGGAATTTTGCCGACGAGGCCGGGGACAACCCTTCCGAAATCCTTTCGGAAATCCTGGAAAGGGCCGCATGCGCTTTTTCTACTATCGAAAGAAGATCTTTTTCACGGTCCACATACACGCGGAGACCGGCTGCTGTTTCCTCCACCTGCTCGAAGGCTGTTACAAGGGTGTCGTTTACGGTATTCTGGTCCAGCCCGAACAATTCTTCGGCCGATCGGTAGGGCGCGTCAAAAGCGTCCCGGCCCTTGGAAAATATCCCGGACAGCAACATGGCCATTTCACACATTCGCAGCAGCATGTCCGAGGTTCCGGCATCGGCTCGGTCCGTGGAGGCGCGCTGGCATCGGACAATATGATCCGGGAACTTCCAGTACCCAAGCGCCGCTTCTCCAACCCGGCGGTGGTTGATGCCGAAACATTTCTCTTCCCATTCCAGCAGTTCACAAGGAGAGTCCAGGTCCGGGACGTTCTCATCCGGTGAATCCTTGAGGAAAAGTTCCACGAACAACAGCAACCCCACCTCGAGAATAAAGGAAGCCAGGAATGCCTCTGCAGGGTTGCAGGTATTTAGCCTTTCTGCGAGGGATTTGGCGATAAGTCCTCGGTAAAGGGAAGTTTTCCAGAATTTTTCATAATCCACCGGGCCCACCTTGCCCATCGGAAAAGTATCTCTGAGCGAAATGGAAAGCGCCATGATCCTCAAACGGTGAAAACCTATTTTGACCACGGCCTTGTCGATGGTGGTAACCGGCTCGACAGTCCGGTAGAAGGCACTGTTTGCAAGCTTGAGAAATCTAACGGAAAGGGAAGGATCCTTCTCGATAAGAGCAGCCAAGTCCCTGGCCGAGGAGCGGTCGTCCGAAGCCATCTCCACAAGCCTGAGAGCCACGGGATTCAATGCCGGAAGACTGTAACCCGATTCCAGCAACACCAATATGTCTGATTCCGTCTGCTTTTTCATGCCTCTTGAGACTCCGGCCTGTCAGTTTGAATTCGTCTTCGGCATTTAACACCGATGACAAATGTACATGTTTCCGAAGAAAACAGCAACCAGGCAATCGTTTACCGGCACGGTCGGCATCGCGCGCCCGAGGCGCGGGTAAGTCAATTAACCTACCTCCTACCGACCGGACCTCAGTCTATTCAATGAACATCAATGAGACAATTATATGATTTGTCTATTAGAACTCAAATTTTTGTTGAGTTTTATTTTCAAATTAGGATAGATTGACTTCCTATTTTTTCGTGATTTATCCTGAGAGCGGTCAAGAGTTTCAAGCACAACGAGAAAACACACGGAGTCAGTCACGCTATGGACCGGAAACTGGAAATAGCAGACAGAAACGGCACGAAAGCCGTACTTGCCGATAAACGCCCTGTCCAGCTCGAAGCGCAGGGGAACTTTCTGCCTAAAAAAACCAAGGAATACCTGGAGAAAAAGACGAAGGAACAGCGGCTCCTTCTTGACACCATCGACACGCAGGTCTGGTACTTGACCGACTGCGAAACATACGGGCGCGTGAACCAGGCCCACGCGGATTTCCTGGGGCTGGATGTCAAGGCTGTCGCCCACAAGCGTTTGGAGGAATTCGTTTCAAAGGAAGTGGCCGAGGTATGTAGAAACTCCAATATGGAGGTTTTCAAGTCCCGAAAGCCGGTGCATACCGAGGAGTGGGTTCCAAATGCCGGCGGTGAAAAGCGCCTGTTGGCCATCACCAAGACCCCCAAGCTCGATGCGGACGGCAATGTTGAGTATGTGGTGTGTGCGGGCACGGACATAACTGAAAAAAGGCATGCAGAGGAAGCGCTTCGGGAGCAACGCGACTTTTCCGAAAGCCTGATCGAAACCGCCCAGGCTATCATCCTGGTACTGGACACAAAAGGGCGGATCGTCCGATTCAATCATTACATGGAAGAACTGATCGGATACCGTCTGGATGAAGTCAAAGGAAAAAATTGGTTCGAGACGTTTCTGAAGCCGGAAGACGGCAAGGCAGTGGCCGCCCTTTTTCAAAAGGCGCTGAGCGACAACCAGACACGGGGGAACGTAAACTCGATCATAGCCAGAAACGGCCGGCAAATCCTGGTTGAGTGGCATGACAAAACCCTCAAGGACCGTACCGGCCGAACGCTGGGGCTTCTGGCCGTCGGGCAGGACATAACCGAGCGGGTCAGGATGCAGCAACGGCTTCAGAGGTTGGAAAAGCATGAGAGCCTGGAGCGCATGGCGGGTGCCGTGGCCCACCTTTTCAGCAATCAGCTTTCAGTGGTCATCGGAAACCTCGACCTGCTGGCCGAAGACCTGCCGCAGGGTTCAACCGCGTCCGAGAATCTTAGAGAAGCTCAAAGAGCGGCGAATCGTGCAGCCGAAACATCCGGACTCATGCTCACTTTTCTCGGCCATTCGCGGGGCAGGCCGGTGCCGGTCGATCTCGCCCGGGCCTGCCGGGAGCGGCTTGCCTTGCTGGAGGAAGAAAAGCCCAGTGGCACGGAAATAATCAGCACAATTCCGGATTCCGGACCGATTGTCCGGATAGACAGGCTGCACCTGGATCAGGTGGTCTCAGCTCTTGTAACCAACGCCTGGGAATCCCTGGACAAGGATGGGCAGGTGCGCGTGGCGGTCAGCACCATCCGCGCCGCTGATATCCCTGAAAGCCATCGTTTGCCCCTGGACTGGGAACCAATTTCCGAAAGTTATGCCTGCCTGGAGGTCGCGGACACGGGCTGCGGCATGGACGAAACAACCATCGGCCGTATATTCGATCCGTTTTTCACTGAAAAGTTCACCGGCCGGGGCCTGGGTTTACCCGTGGTATCAGGCATCCTGAAGGCTTCCGATGGATGTGTTGCAGTGCAAAGCAGACCGGCCGGGGGAAGCGTGTTCCGGGTTTTCTGGCCTATTTTGCAAAAGGCCGTCCATTTCCCGGCAGACGGGGGGCCAGCGGGTTTCGGGCCAAGTAAAAAGCACGGATTAATCCTTCTGGTGGAAGATCATCCCATGGCACGCAGCATTGCCAAAGCCATGCTGAATCATCTCGGATATGAAGTTCTCACTGCAGAAGACGGGGAAGAAGCCGTCAAACTTTTCAGCAAGAACCCGGAAAAAATTCAATTGGTATTGACTGATTTGACAATGCCACGTTTTAATGGGTGGGACACCCTGAAGGCATTACGACGAATCCAGGCCGATATCCCTGTGATTCTTGCAAGCGGCTATGATGAGGAATTTGCACTGCTCCAGAGCCAGGGAGAAAAACCCCAGGCCTTCTTGAGCAAGCCGTATCATATGAATGACCTGAAAAGGGCACTGCAAGTAGCGCTGGGAAGGATGCGGAAGGCATGAAGGATAACTATCTGACAAAACCATGCCTGGAAGTGCTGTTTCTTTAAAAAAAGGAGGGTGGCGATGCCGGGATTGTTCAAAGTTCCGTTCACGCGTAGCGGTTTGACGGCTGTTGCTGTTTATATGCTTTCTTTTATGCTTTTTCCTTTTGGCGGGCAAACCGGCCATGCAGGCCAAATAACGGTTGGTGAGCAAAAAGAGGCCTCGCAGACAGAATTTCTTGCTCCGGTAGACCTCTGGAGGTTCGGCCGGATTTCTGGTTTGCAGGTCTCTGCGGACAACAACAGCATTCTTTTCCTGGTCAAGGAATATGATTTGGAAGAAAACAAAGGCAGAGAATTCATCCATGTGGCTGATCCGCACCAGGGAACGAGCCGCAGAATCTCCCCGGAGAAAGGCGGTGACACTCATGCCCGCTGGAGGCCCGACGGGAAAAGGATAGGATTCATCCATGAAGACCAGTTGTGGGAAATGGACCCGGACGGCAGCAACCGCAGGCGGATTTCAGATGTTTCTGCCGGCATTACCGGTTTCGCCTATTCTCCTGACCAGAAAAAAGTTCTCTTTATCAGTCCGGTACCCGCGGGCAAGCCCGGCAAAGGACTTTTCAACGGGCTGGATAAGGCCGGTGCAGTGCTGGCGGATGAACTTATGTACCGCCACTGGGACACATGGGTCAAATCCTTTAGCCATATTTTCACGGCTGACTACTCACATGACGGCCTCAGCCGGCTCACCAACATCATGGCGGGGATGGGCCTGGAATCCCCGTTCAGACCTTTCGGAGGGATGGAGCAGGTAACCTGGAGTCCGGACTCCAGGTATATAGCCTACACCGCCAGGGACACGGACGGAAGACAGTACGCCCTCACCACTGATTCGCAGATAATGCTCCATGATCTGGCAAGCGGGCAAACCACAAGGCTTGATACAAGCTCCGGATACGACACAAACCCGGTCTTTTCCCCCGACGGAAAATCCCTTGCCTGGTTGAGCATGGAAACTCCCGGCTATGAAGCGGACAAAAACAGGCTTGTGGTCATGGACCTTGATTCCCGAGAGATTGCCGACTTGACCTTGAATTTTGACCAGACAGCCATTGATTTTGCTTGGTCCCGCGACGGAAAAAACCTTTATTTCTCAAGCCTGAGCCGGGGATCTACACTGATTAACAGGCTTGACCCGGCCTCAAGGCGCATTGAAGTGCTTACCCGGAGGGGATGGACTTATTCCGCGTTTGCCCCGGCCGGAGGCCGCCTCGTTGCCCTCAGGTCCAACATGTCCAGCCCGAACCAGGTCGTGGTCCTGGATCCTGGCACAGGCCGGGCGGAAAATATATCGAAAATCAACAAGAACCTCCTGGACCGCTTCCAGCTGGGAGAGGTCAGGGAAATGGGTATCAGGACCTCGGATGATCAGGACATGGCCGTATTTTTAATTCTTCCGCCTGGGTTTAGCCCGGACAGGGAGTACCCGGCTGTTCTTTATTGCGAAGGAGGACCTGAATCATTCATTGGACATTACTGGTCCTACCGCTGGAATTTCCAAACCCTTGCCGCGGCCGGATATGTAATTGTGGCGCCTGCCCGAAGAGGGGTCCAGGGTTTCGGTCGGGAGTGGAAAAAGGGTGTGCTGCAGGACTGGGGAGGTCTTCCCATGCAGGATTTGCTCAGGGCCGCCGATGAGGCTGCGGAACTGCCTTGGGTGGATGAAGAGAGGATGGCTGCGGTGGGTCCCAGCTTCGGCGGCTTTTCAATCTATTGGCTGGCCGGCCACCACGAGGGACGATTTAAGGCGTTGGTGGCCCATGACGGAATTTTTAATCTGGAAAGCATGTATGCGGCGACCGAGGAGACTTTTTTCATGAACAAGGAACTCGGCGGCCCCTTCTGGGAAAAAAACAATGGACAGATCCAGGAGACCTATGCTGACTCGCCCCACAATTTTGTCCGAAACTGGGACACTCCCCTTCTAGTCATTCACGGCGGACGGGATTACAGGGTGCCTGACTGCCAGGGGCTGGCAGCTTTCAACGCGGCCAGGCTCAAGGGCATTCCTGCCAGGCTGTTATACTTTCCAAAGGAAAGCCACTGGGTCCTGAGCCCCCAGAACAGCGTGCTGTGGTACAGGACGGTTCTGGACTGGCTTGACAGGTGGACCAAGCCCGGCCGAAAAACACGTCCGCCCGCCTGAGACAGCGCCGGGAAAGGGTAAAGATCAGCCGCGGTTTCCGGGCCCCCTCAAGGCACGGGGATCACGGAGCGATCAGCTTTCCTGCGACAGATACGCAATTATCACAGGGCGGCCGTCACTGCATCCAGCAACCGCAGGATGTCCTTTGTGCGCACATCCCCTATGGTGCCGATACGAAAAGTTTCCATGTCCGTCATCTTTCCGGGGTAGATTACGAAACCCAAATTTTTGAGCTTCGAATAAAATCTTTTAAAGACATACCGGGGTTCATCGAGTGCGTGAAAAGTTGTAATTATAGGCGACTGCAGCCCACGCGGAAGCAGCGTTTTGAACCCAAGGCCGGACATTCCCTCCACGAGAAGCAACTGGTTTTCACTATATCTCCTGTAGCGGGCTGCAACTCCTCCTTCGCTTTTCAATTCACAGAGCGCCTGGTAAAAGGCTCTCACGACGTGCGTGGGTGAAGTGAAACGCCATTTGCCGTTGTACTCTTCCATGGTTTTCCACTGATCATAAAGGTCCAGGCTGAGGCTTGAGGCGTTTCCCTTTGTTTTCTCCAGACTTTCACGGCGTGCGATCACGAAGCCGAAACCCGGGACACCCTGGATGCATTTGTTGGAGCTGCTGATCAGGTAGTCTATACCCAGATTGTCCATGTGCAGGGGTATGCCCCCGAAACTGCTCATTGCATCCACGATAAACGTCTTCTGCCGGGCTTTGACCTCGATACCGATTTGCTCAATGGGGTTCAGCATCCCGGTTGTGGTCTCGCAGTGAACAACCGCTACATGAGTGATTCCGGAATCGTTTTCCAAGCAACGGGCAACAGCCCCTGCATCCACGGCAGAGACATCCCCGAAATCAATTAAATCGAAAACAATGCCGTTTCTTTCCGCGATTTCACCCATCCGGCGCCCGTAGGCTCCGTTGGCGAGAATCAGGAGTTTACCCTCAGGAGGCATGACGGTTATCAAGGCCGCTTCCACTGCAAAAGTTCCGCTTCCCTGCATCAGCACTGCCGTGTATCCTTCCGTGGTGGCCGCCAGGCGGACCAACTCATTTCGAATCTCCTGAACCAGCCGGTTGTAATCCTCATCCCAGGTGCACCAATCCTGAAGCATGGCCCTTTTGACCCCGGATGTGGTACTCAAAGGCCCCGGTGTCAAAAGAATGTATGGGTTATCTGGAACTTGTGCCTCGGCTTTCATATAAATACTCCTCGATTTGAATATTATGACTACGGAATTACAGCGACACGAATCGCTTTACCAGATAAGACAGTTGAAAACGCCTTGTTTATATCTTCCAATGAATATTTATGTGTAACAATTTTTTCAAATGGGAATTTGCTTTTAGCTTCCATTAGAAATTCAATTCCCATAAAAAGATGCTTAGCATCGTAGTTATGAATGCCGCATACCGTCAAACGCCGGTAAACAAGATCAGATGCGTCCAGGCTGAAAACAGCGCCGGGAAAGGAATTGCCTATTTCCACGAGCCTGCCTCCGGTGCGCAGACAGGCCAGGCCCGCCGGAATCAGCTCGGGCGCGCCCGCCACCTCCGCCACGCAGTCCACACCTAAGCCTCTTGTCATGGCGCGGACCTCATCCGCCATATCCCCGGGGCTCATACCGCCCGCATCCAGGACATCCGTGGCTCCGAAAGAGCGGACAAATTCCAGCCTGTCCTTATTAATATCCGCGACCAGGATTTTCCTGCATCCCATGTGGGAAGCCAGGGCTGCCGCATATATCCCCAGGGCACCTGCTCCTTGAATCAAAATGTTTTCAAAAGGCCGTATTTGGGCGGCTTCCAGGCCTGCCACCACAGTGGCGAGAGCACAGTTGGCCGGCGCCGCTGCAATGTCCGGAATTTCTTCCGGAATTTTGAACATGCATGTTCCGGAAGATATGTAGCAGTATTCGGCGAATCCGCCCTTGAAATGAGGTGGAGAGTCACAGCGTTCGTGCCCATATTTCTTGAGATCGCGGCACTTCATGGGAAGCCCCCTTACCCTGCAGAAATAGCACCTGCCGCAACTGTCCGTGACCGTCCATGTAATCCTGTCACCGACCTGTAGTTCCTGATCCTGCCCGTCGCGCATTACTTCAGTTCCCATTTCCAGGATGGTGCCTACGATTTCGTGCCCCAGAATAATAGGAACGGGTGCCGGCCTGCGCCCGCGCCAGGAATGGATATCCGAGCCGCAAATGGTGCAACAGTTAACCCGTACCAGGATATCCCCCTTCTCCACGGTTTCGACGGGATAGCTTAGGATCTCCAGGTCCTTCCCCGGTGCCGTCATCACTGCAGCTTTTCCAAAAAAATCTTTCATACCACATCACCAAAGCGGCGGAACCAGCACCGCCGATTTCAATTGTCGTAATGCACCATGCTGGGCGGGTCTATGAAATGCCTCCTGACCCTGCCTGAAATTGCGTCAATACCGTACACGGTAAACAGAATTATGATTATCAGCATGGATACCTGGTCCCAAGCCATAACCCTGATACGATCAGCCAGCAGGAGCCCGATACCTCCTGCCCCGACTATGCCCAGAATGGTGGCTGACCGGGTGTTGGATTCGAAATAGTAAAGGGAATTGGACAGAATCACGGGGAAAACCTGCGGCAGTATCGCGAATCTCATTGTTTGGAGGGCGTCGGCGCCGGAGGCGCGCAAACCTTCCACCGGCCTTCGATCGACGTTCTCAATGGCCTCGGAAAACAGCTTGGAAAGCTCCCCCGTGTTACTCACCGCTATCGCCAAGATACCTGCGAATGGTCCCAGGCCTACCACGTTGATCCATACCAGTGCCCATATGAGTGCATCTATGCCGCGCAAAAAATCAACGAGCCGCCGGATTAAAAAATGAAAAACGCCATTCCCCACTACATTCTTCGCGCCCAGGAAACCTAAAGGCACAGAAGCCAGGGAGGCAAGCAGTGTTCCCAGCAAAGCCATGCTAAGGGTTTCCAGCATAGCCTGCACAAAATCGAGTGTTCTGCCGTGAGACGCAGGCGGTACCATAAAACCAACCACCCCCGAGAGTTTTCCAGTGCCGCGAATCAGCCGCTCCCAGTCCAGAAAACCGAGGGCATATAGGCAATAGATGGTGAAACCCAGGAAAAAGAGGCCTGCGGCCCACTTCCGAATTCGCCTTTTAGGACAATAGGACGCAAACAGCTCCGGAAGTATTTCAACCCTATCGATGCCGAATGAAGAATTTCGGATTTCGTTCATACAGGCCTCACATGACCGATAGTCTTATGGCGTATTTTCTCGCAACCCATATCTATTATTACAACCGTCAATACCAGCATGAGCACGATCGCGCTCACGTCTTCGTAAATAAACTGCCGTATGGCGGTCATAAGATCCTGGCCGATGCCTCCGGCACCCACAAAACCCACGACCGACGCAGCTCGCACGTTTATCTCGAATCGAAGCAGGGTGTAGCTCATGAAGTTCGGCAGCACCTGAGGCACAACCGCATAACGGATTGTCTGAAACCAGTTTCCACCCGCCGCCATGACCCCTTCGCCCGGACGCAAGTCCACGTTCTCGTTGATTTCCGAAAACAGTTTGCCCAATGCCCCGAAACTGTGCAAAGCAATGGCCATAACTCCGGGGACCGGCCCGAGGCCGTAGGAAAAGACAAAAATGAGAGCGAAAACCAGTTCCGGCACGGACCTTCCGAACTCCATCAAGCGGCGGCAGATAAAATACAGCCAGTAGACGGAGTTGAGATTTTTCGATGCCGGGAAACAAAAAAGGAACGCCCCGATAAAACCAATCAGTGTGGCCAGAAATGCTATCAGAACTGTATCCCATAAATGCAGCAGCCAGCGGTCTATCCCCCAGTACCACTCACCTATGTCGGTAAAGAATGTGCTCGCCCCTATTTCCGGGACTGTCGCCCCAAAGTAATTCAGGAAGGCCGGAAACCCTGTTATCAGTTCCAAAATATCCACCTCCCCTGAAATAAAAGACCCGGTGAGAGCAAGGAGGAATAAAGCGGAAAAAAGCAGGTTCTGGCGGCGTTTGGTGCGTTTCAGAAATTTTTCGGCCCGTTCAAAGGAACTGAAGGTGTCTCGGTTCCGATCTGTTGAATTCATAAGCCTTCTCGCCGGCGGCGCCAAAAAGAAAATGACGGCGCAGCCGTGTCAGTGGCCTTGCCGTCAAGTAAAAATTTGTCAATTCTTTCGCTGTTCAAGGTTCGCCTTCACAAAACGGATCACCGGCTGGTAATCATCCAATGTGACTTCCACAAACCCCTGAGACCCCCCCATGAGGGCCTTGAATGCATCCGGGTTCTTGTTCGGCATTTCCAAGAGTGCAGCCTGGATATCTTTCTGCATTTCCTGGGGCAGCCAGGCAGGCACGGTGAAGGGATCTGACGGAAGGCGCGGGGACTTCCAGATGATTCGGTACTGGCCTGGTTCGATCATTCCCTTTTTCTCCATTCGGCTCATGTTCGATTTTTGCTCGTTGGTCCACCAGGTGGCTACAGCGTCGAACTGACCGTCCAGAAGCATTTTTACGCTGTTTTCATGGCTGCCTGAAAAGGTGGTGGATCCGAAATGCTTGTCCGGATCAAATCCTGCTTCCGACAGGAAAAACTTGGGCGCCTGATATCCGGAGGTGGAGTTGGGGTCGGCAAACCCGAAGCGCTTGCCCTTGAGGTCCTTTATCTCTTGGTAAGGACTGTCCTTCTTGACGATTACGACTCCAAAATAGCCGAAGCCTCCATCTTTGTCGATTTCAGCTGCAAGAGGCACGGCCTGCTCATTGGTGACAAGCCAGGCCCTTGCAAAGGAAGCGGGGCCGAACCAGGCAAGTTCAATCTTGCGGGCTTTCAGGGCCTCGATAACACCGGCATAGTCGGTGGCCTCCCGCCATTTGACAGGAACGCCCAGTTCCTTCGAAATATAGTCCCGAAAAGGAGCCCACCGGTTTTCACGATCTTGAGCGTTTTCCTCGCTTATCACTCCCAGGGTCAATTCCTCGTACTTCTTCCGCCAATCTTCAGCCCCGGCTGAAGCGGCGCCGACGGCCAGCAAGCAAACCCCGATTAACATCGAATACAACATCTTTTTTTTCCTTTTCATTTCTTTTCTCCTTTTAGTTGTTGTTTATTAATTAAAATTTCTTCATCCCCTATCAACCTAATCCTGCCGCCTCTCCTCTGCTCCCTATAGAAACGAAGGTGTGAAAGCTCATGTTCATTACCTCCACACCGGAAAGCTCAGGCGGCAGAGGCAACCATTATAGAAGGTCTTTTCGATTCTGCTCCGACACCAAGGGCCTCGCGGAGTTCGTCGCCCTCCGCCTCCGCTCCATAAATCTCCACTGCTTTCTCCATCGAAAGGTCTTGCGGCGAACCGTCAAACACAACCCTGCCGGCCTGCATGCCGATTATTCGCTCGCAGTAGCTGCGGGCGGTATCCAAGTGGTGAAGGTTGCATATAACGGTAATGCCGGCCTCGCGGTTGATTCGCCTCAACGCGTCCATGACGCAGGCTGCATTGTGAGGGTCCAGGGAAGAGATGGGTTCATCGGCCAGGATGAGCAATGGATCCTGGATGAGTGCACGGGCAATGGCCACTCTCTGCTGCTGGCCCCCGGACAGGGTCTCGGCCCGCTGAAGCGCGGTGCGGGCCATGTCCAGTCTGTCCAAGGCCTGGATAGCCATCATTTTCTCTTTCCTGGAAAAGATCCCCATGAGGGAGGATAGTGTTCCCCTGTACCCCAGCCGGCCAACCAGTACATTGGTAAGCACATCGAGACGCCCCACCAGATTGAACTGCTGAAAAATCATGGCACAGCGAGAACGCCACCTGAACAGTCTTTTTCCCCGTAAAGCCCCGATATCCTCACCATCAAATTCGATACGCCCGGACGTAGGGTCAATCAGGCGATTGACTAACCTTAACAGAGTTGATTTGCCGGAACCGGAGCGGCCTATGATTCCAACCATGACCCCTGTCCCGATTGACAGGCGAATCCCGTTCAAAGCCCTGATAGCCCCAAAATGCTTTGTGATATTGTCGATTTCAAGCATAACCGCCTCCCTGTTAAACCGGCCTCTCTCCCGCCGACAGACGCATCTCGATGTCATCTATCAGAGGACTCACATCCTTGATGCCTGGAGCTACATAATGTGCGCCGACTGCTTTAAATCTTTCTCCTATTTCCCTAAGACGCCCGGCCAACTCTTGAGGATCGGCTTCGCGCGCCTGCGCTTCTGACATGCCGAGTTCGTTCCCTGTGCGGGTAATGCCTATGGTCCACATCCCCGCGTTCAACCCCGCCGTGACATCGCTTTCGGTGTCTCCAATTTTTACAATGGATTCAAGCGGATAGACCTGAAGATCGATTGCATTCTTGAAGCACATCCAGGGATATGGCCGCCCAGAGGGAACATCCGATGCGCAGACGATATTGTCGGGAACAAATCCTTCTGCCTCCGCTGCAGGTGCCAGGGCCGACATCATTGGAGCTGTATAGCCGGTTGAAGTACCGATGAGTATCCCTCTGCTTCTCAGTTCGGCGACAGTGTTCAGCAGTCCTTCTATGGGAGCAGCATGCCTTTTGACAACCGCAGGTATACGCTCTTCGATCTCCCCGTACAGACGATCGATGTCCTCATCTCGAGGCTCTGTGCCGAAGCGTTCTTTCCAACTGAAGCGGACCCTCTCAACCCCACAGACTTTTCTGACATGTTCCTTCTTTCCCATTCCCATAAAAAGGCGTATTTCCTCTGCCGTTACAGGAACGCCGAAGTCCTCGAACACCTCCATGAAAACGTAAATGGGCGCCATACTGCCATAGTCCACGCAAGTGCCCGCCCAATCAAGAACCACGGCCTTTACAGGGCCTTTATACGGGCGCTTGCAAATCGGATTTTCCATAATCCACTCTCCTTTTCAAAAATTGACCGGTTGCCCGCGGATCAGCACCGGTCCTGGTAGCATTGATGAAAGGAAATAGCGGCGAAGCGTTAGCTCCGTATTAAGTGAAAATTAGTTTACGGTATGTTCGTGTCTGGTAAGCTGATTCCCGCGGATTATTGGTATTCGCCGGCAGGGCATGCTCTCTTTTCCACATGGATAATTCCAGGCAAGGATACCTGAAACCCCGGCAGGCGCTACATTTCCCGATGTTATGATTGATGGTTCCGGCGCCGGGATCGGAATCGGTATCGGGGTCGAAAAGAGAGTTGCTCACCTGCCGATACCGATGCCGATTAAAACACACACATCAAGGCCTATTCTCCAGTCGATAAGAGGCGGGAGCGGGGGGTTCGATGCGGGAGATTCATCGGGGGAGATGGCAGGTCGAGCGGGGAACTTCAGGGCAAAAGCAAAAACTTTCATTTGAATTCAGGTGGTGCCTGTTTGTTTATAGGGCTTGAAAATCGCCCCAACAGGGAATACAAAGTCTTTCTCGGGGAGAACTTAAAAATATGAAGGTCCCGCATCGAAGCCGCCGCCCACGTCGGAACCGTTGTAGCTATTAGCTGTTAGCCATTAGCTGTCAGCTGGGCGGAAAGAAATCACTTCAAGAACTGCTGGTGGGCTGTAAATCAAGTTCGGCAGAAGTCCCGAAACAACGTGAATCGTCACCTCCCGACACGGTTTTGGTGTCGGGAAATGACGGCAAAACCACCTTTAAGACAACCTTTTGTGCAGAATTTCCATGTCCTCTTCTTCAAGAGCTGAAAACATACGTTTCCAGGCATAGTCAATCGTATTTTCCGGTGCGGCATCTTTATTGGCCCAGATTTGGATACGATATTGGTTCACCCAGTCCCCGGATACATTTACATTGCCCATGAAATAGACTTCCTGTTTCAGGGGTGCGAACAGATCCGGCTTGTCCTCCCGGGCCTTGTTCAAGACGTCGGTAAGTAATTTAGTTACTTTTCCTGGAGGATGCCTTACATCCATGTAGAGGTCCTTGCTTAGTTTCAACCCCTTGCTTTTGCTGTAGTTATAGATATTGGACTGAGATGAGCTTTCGTTGGGAATGCAGATCAAATGCCCGTTGAAATCCTCCAGTAGAACTGTACGCCATGTAATATCCCGGACCGTACCGCTTTCACCACTGATGGTCACAGCATCTCCGATGTCGAATGGACGCTCCACATTCAAGACCACCCCGGAAAAAATATTGGCGATGTTGGCCTGGACGGCAAAGCCGACAACCAAAGTAAGTACACCAGATGAAGCGATAATGCTTGTAAGGGGCATCTCAAAGACAAAAGCGATGATTCCGCTGCATGCAAAAATAAAAATTGCTGCGGATACAACATGCCTGATAATATTGGGGACAACCCTACCAGAGTGCTGCTCGATGGGAGTCCATACGAAACGTTCAATGGATATACTGATAAGTACGGCCGGCACGATCCACCACAGCATCCTGTAAACGATCAATGTCATATCCACGATAGAGGTGCTGAAATTGTTAAGGGCGTAGTCGAGCGCCAGATTTCCCGCAGCAGCCAGTAGAACCAGCCACGAAATCGTTCGTAGAAAGAGAATTTGTATTTTCCAGAACTGTCCACGCTCTCTTTTGTCCATTATCGCGGCAGCCACGGCACAAACCAGTGCAAAAATAGCCAGGTAGACAAAAAATTCAGATGGAATGAATTGCCGGAGCTGCAATTTATCGGGTTTGAGAATCATGGCAAAATTGATCTCAGAGAAAAACGGCTCAGGTTTACCAAAACCTATAAAACCAGGCTCTCCTTTGGTGCTGCCGAGCACATTGTCTTGCGAAATCCATGCCTGGTCGATGAGCCATCCACTGGCAGGGGTCAGTACATTATCCCGCTCCAAAGATTCAGCCAAAGTGCCTGAAGAGTCTTCCTTTTCAACTAAAAAGGGCAGGAAATCCCTCCAGCCGGCTTTCTGAGAATTATTTGTAATATCGGAAATGTAAGCATCTGTATCACTGACAGGCACTATAGCTTCAAAATCTATTTCATCCGAAATGTTCATCCCGAGCACATCCGTTACATACATCAGATTATTCTCGGTGAGGTCTTCGTGGCGGAAGGTGAATCCGGCAAGATTGGTCCCGTAGGGACGCTGTACCTGGCTGTAATTAATATAAAATCGTTCTTTTACCCGGTAAAGACTGTATGCAGACTGTTCGTCTTCAGTTTGCTTTTCAGGTTCGGAAAGGCTAATTTCATTAACAGCGTTGTCAAAAACGATGTTCTCCGGAGAAAATTGTCCCGGCCGGTAACGGAACCAGATCAAAAATTCCAGTTCAGCGGATGATTCTTCTTTATCCAGGCCGCTGACTTCCAGCATCTGGATTCCGGTCTTAACCACATTGGTCTTGTACATAAAAGAGTTGTCGGCATACAATAATCTGCCGTCCCGTAAACCCTGAAGATAATCCACGGTCCCTTGCTCTGTTATGGGAAGCAGTTGCACTTGTGTTGACACTGCCATGTCACCAATATATTCGCCTATATAGATGTTTGGCTGAAAACTCCTGTCTTCTCGGTAGTAGCGCACCCCCAAATTGCCCCGCAAACCTCTCTGGGGCGAACCATACGTCACCATAGCCCGAGCGATTTCAGCTCTGAAATCCCTTGGAGTTTTGTTAGTGAAAATCGTATGTTGAGCTGCATTTAATAAAATCATAGCAGAGTCGAAAGCATTGGCAGCCAGCCAGTCCGGGGGCAGATCGCTGATACGGTTGTAGGCTGCTTTGAAGCGTTGTGCGGTTTCATCGGCAGTATCGAATAGCAGCGGAGTAGAAATTACAAGGCCGTCCGTAATGGCCTCGAATTCAGTGCTGTCCCCTGAATGCAGGGCAACAGCCATTGAAAATTCCCTGGTGTCCATGCTGGATAAACCTGCTACCTGATTTTTCACATTTTCACGCCGCAGGCCTACCAGTGCCTGAGCACTGTCATGGCCGTCACCAATAACCAGGATTGTTCCGGGTAATTTCTTGTCCTTGATTTCGACGGCAATATCCTGAAAATATTCCAGCAGATTGTTCTCATGCCGGGGATATTTCCAGCTATGGACTACCTTACGTCCAAATCTACGCAAGGTCTTATCGAAGTTGGCAAACAGTTCTCTCCCTCGTTGACTATCCTCGTAAATAACCGAAACAATAGTTTCTCCCCGTACATTTCTCAAAAAATTGGCCAGAAAAGATACTTGCCTCATTTCATTAACAGCAGTTGAAAAAATCAGCTGATCAGGATCAGATAACTGATGAACCGTGGAAAAAGGAGTAATAAGAGGAAGATTTGATTGCTGGTAAGAAGAAAAAACGGGTGAATTTTTGTTGAGACCAGTATGTCCAATTACCCCCAAAATAGAAGGATCAGCAGCAAACTCAGAAATCTTTTCTTGAATATCCGCATCAGGCATCTCCTCGTCTACTACCGATAGGCCAACCAACTCTCCATTGAGACCTCCCTCTTGATTGAATTTATCCAAGTAGAGTTTGATCCCCTGGACCACTGAACGCCCGGCTTCAGCCTCAGGCCCTGACAAAGGGGCTATTACTCCTATATTGAATTTTTTCTCAGGTGCCTGAGCAAAATAGACAACTCTTACGAGCAGAGAACCTGCAGCTCCAATGACAAAAATTACCAATAAAATAAGAAAAAACAATCTAAATTTTGGCATATTGGAGACATAAGCTCTAAAATTTTGGATCTTTTTTGACATTTAATCTTCCTCCACTTTTTGAAACCGCCGCTTCCCGGTAACGGGAAAACACATTTCCCGCAAGTCTTCCTTGTTGCTCCGGTTCAAAAATCTCCTGCCCGGGTTGCCTATGGTACCCGGCTCAATTCTGATGAAACCGTAAAAAGTCCCCAAGCCGTCATTCCGGCGTAGGCCGGAACCCAGAAGTCATTGGAACCACTGGACCCCGGCCTGCGCCGGGGTGAC
>CAYXDR010000013.1:18264-19110 GCA_964463515.1 uncultured Desulfobacteraceae bacterium
TGGGATATTTTGACTTTTTACGAGGCCGTCAATTCTCTGTGATACGCAAAGCCTCCCTTATGGCCTGTTCCAAGGCATTGCCTGCAGCCAACAACTCGGATACAACTTGGATGAATCTGTCGGTATTACCGGTAATTCCAGCCTCTTCAATGGCTTCGGTCATCCCTCCGGAAAAAAAATCATCAGTCGAAAAAGCTGCCAGCAACTTCTCTTCCAAGGATATTTCCACAGTACTTTGAGCCTCAAATTCATCAGTTGCCGCCGCAGCTTCTGCAGCCGCCTGGATTGCCTCTGCGGGGCTGCTCCCTGCAGCCAGCGCTCCTATCAATGTCTGCGCAAATCCATTGCTTGTTTCTCCCGACTGGGAAAAAAATGAACTAAGTGCCCCGGAAACATCCTCTCCCGAGGCCAGAGATCCCAACAGGGCTCCTTCGGGGCTCGTTTCAACCCTGCTTTGGCTTTCAAGCGCTTCCGCCGCCTCTGCCGCTTCTGCTGCAGCCTGGAATGCCTCTGCGGGGCTGCTCCCTCCAGCCAGTGCTTCGGTCACTGCCTGCGCAAACCCACTGCCCTGTTCTCCTGACTGCGAAGAAGCCGAGCCCAGAGCACCGGAAACATCCTCTCCCGAAGCCAGCGCTCCCAACAGCGCTCCTTCGGGGCTCGTCTCAACCCTGCTTGCCAATTCGATCTCGGATTGCACACCAGCGCCCCCGGAAGGTTCAGACTCGGGTTCTGGAACTTCAGGGTCCGCGGGTTCCGGCTCCGGTCCAGACTCAGCCTCCGGCGCAGGCTCTGGCTCCGGTCCGGGTTCCGGTTCAGGCGCAGGTTCTGAAACCTCAGGCTCAGCCG
>CAYXDR010000014.1:0-9012 GCA_964463515.1 uncultured Desulfobacteraceae bacterium
AAACCCGACCCAGTCTTTCAGCCGTCGTGGTAATCATAGATATCCGGAGAGAGCCTTCGGAGGGGGACCTTGCCCTGCTCCAAGGGCTCAAACTTAGGGATATACCTGCCATAGTGGCTCTGACCAAGGCGGACAAATTTTCCCGCAACAAAGCCATAGCAAGACGCGCCTCCATCGCCCGAAAACTGAAAGAGTTCTCACCGGGGCCCCCGGTGCTATTCTCATCAAAAACACGGGAAGGCAGGGAGCAACTCTGGAGGCAAATAGAAAATCTAACCTCTGCAAATCGCTGACCAATTCTTTTCGTGGCATGGTCAATCCTGGCTGTCGTTTCTAATTCCTTCCAGCCCGTACGCCTTGATTTTTTTGTGAAGGCTGCTGCGCTCCATTCCGATGGCTTCGGCGGTCTGTGAAACATTCCCTCCGCACTGTTTCAATCTGGCTTCTATGAAAAGCTTCTCGAACTCGCTCCTCGCGTCCCGAAGCGATCCTTCCATGAAAATGCCGCCCAACCTCTCGCGCTCGACTGAAGTTCTATTGTACGGAGCAGGAATATTTTTGGCTTCTATAACCTTACCCCGGGTCATTATCAGCAGTCTCTCGACCAGGTTCTTGAGTTCCCTGACATTGCCCGGCCAGTCGTAGCCCTGGAGCAGTTCGATGGCGCCATCTGAAAAGCGTTTGGGTGTGATGTTCGTACTCAACCCAAGCTCTCTTTGAAATTCCTCCACCAGCTCTGGGATGTCGTCGATCCTCTCTCTCAAAGGTGGTACAACCATGGGGATAACGTTTAACCTGAAATAAAGGTCATCCCGGAAGGTACCCTTTTCGATCTCCTTTTCGAGGTCTTTATTGGTCGCCGCCAACACCCTTACATCCACCCGGATGGTCTTTGAGCCGCCCACCCTTTCGAATTTCTGTTCCTGAAGTATCCTCAAAGTCTTGGACTGAGCCTTCAGGCTCATATCACCGATCTCGTCGAGAAAAATTGTCCCCTCGTGGGCCAGGTCGAACTTTCCCTTCCTCATAGTAGTTGCGCCGGTGAATGCGCCCTTTTCGTGGCCGAACAATTCGCTTTCGATAAGCTCTTCGGGTATCGCCGCGCAGTTGACCTCCACCATGGGTTTGCCGCTTCGGCCGCTGAGGGCGTGTATGGTATTGGCCACAAGCTCTTTTCCTGTTCCATTTTCTCCGCATATCAAAACCCAGGCTTTCGTGGGCGCCACGATCCTGATCTGTTCCTTGAGCTGGGTGATTGCGCTGCTGCTACCTATTATACGGTGCCGAAAGCGCTCTTTTTCCTTCAAAAGGCCAATTTCCTTTTCCAGCCGGTTGTGCTCCAAAGCGTTTCCCATAGACAGAAGAAGCTTCTCAATCGATAACGGCTTTTCTATGTAATCATAAGCACCGAGCTTTGTGGCCTGGACAGCGGTTTCTATGTTTCCGTGCCCGGACATCATTACCACAGGAATATTTCCGTAGCTCTCCCTCAACTTCATCAGAGTTTCGATGCCATCCATTTCAGGCATCCATATATCCAGAAGGACCAGGTCAGGAGAATCTTCGGCGATTTTTTCAAGGGCTTCGGGTCCGCTTTCGACACAGACAACTTCAAAACCCTCATCAGAAAGGATTCCTTCCAGTGATGTCAATATGTTCCTCTCGTCGTCGACGACCAGTATAGTCTTACTCATTATGGATCCTGCCCTTCATCATTGATGCAGCAAGGGCGGCGGTGCGCTCAGACGCTCCGCCCTGCCCCAGTCTCTGCCGTACCTTGGTAAGGCCTTTTCGAACCCTGGAACGTACCGAAGGCTCTTCGAGCATGGACACGATTTCAGAATAAAGACGCCCGGGTGTCAACTCGTGTTGAATGAGTTCAGGGAAATAAATCCCTCCGGCCACCAAGTTAGCCAGGCCGATGGCCTGCGTTTTGATCACCATCCTGCCAACCCGGTACGAAACCGCAGACACCCTGTAGACAATAACCATAGGGGTTTCCATCAGTGCGGCTTCCAGCGTGGCAGTGCCGGATGCGACTATGGCGGCATCGCATGCATTGAGATATTTATAGAGATTATTGCGCCTTATTTCTATGGAAAGGTCTTCGGGGATAAACTTTTTTATGAATGCCGCTTCCACCGTAGGAGCAAGCGGCAAAACAAACCGTGCGGTTCTGTACCTGCTCCTGAGCAGCCGCGCGGCCCCCATAATCGAAGGCATTAGGTTCCTGATCTCTTCGGACCTGCTGCCGGGAAGCAGGCCGATTATAGGTCCGTCCGTTCCCAGGCCGAGACTGAACGCTGCTTGCGTACGGTTTTCCACCGCAGGGCATGCATCGACCAACGGGTGGCCCACATAGGTTACCGGGATGCCGCATTGCGCGTAAAAATCTCGTTCAAACGGCAGGATAACCGCCATTTTATCTACTCTTCCGGCTATGGTACGGACCCGGCCTTTTCTCCATGCCCAGACCTGGGGGCTGATAAAATAAAGGACAGGGATACCCAAGCGTTTAGCATATTTCGCAATGTTCAAATTGAAGTCTGGGAAATCTATCAACACGACAAGTGCAGGGTGGAGTTTTCTGATTGCACCTTTCACGGCTCTAAGGGCGTACAAAATTTTCGGGACTTTTTTCAATACTTCGGTAAGTCCGACCACAGTGATGTCGGAAAACGGGATGAGAACATCAAGCCCTGCTTCCCTCATAGCAGTGCCCCCCACACCGCAAAAGCGAACATCCGGCCGAACCCGCTTGAAAGCCCTGACCAAGTTCGAACCGTGAAAATCCCCTGAAGCTTCTCCCGCCACTACAAAGACGTCGCACTCCGGCGGAAACCGCCCGGCTGAAACCGGTCTTGCAACATCAGTTTTCAATCTCAATCTTTTTTCAACAAAGGGATTCAAAGCGGGTACAGCCCTTGTTTATATGGTCTATCACAGCCAAAGCGGCCCTCAAAGCGTCACGCCCGTCTTCCCCGCTCACTACGGGCTCCGTGCCCGAGCGAACAGCGCTTATGAAGGCATGAACCTGGTCCGCAAGAGGATCGCTTCCAGGGAATTTCGTCTTATTCGAGCTGATAAAAGGCTTGTTGTCGGAACCGGTCTCAGGCTTTGTAAGAGGTGTAACGCTGAATTCCCTTTTCAGACAGTCGGCCGACAGGTATTCATTGGGTTGAAAAATCCGTATCTTTCTGACTGTGGTGTTGGAAACCCTGCTTGCGGTCAGGCTGGCGACAGCGCCGTTTTTGAAAATCAGCCTGACATTGCCTATATCCGTCTTGTCGGTAACCACGCTCATTCCTACGGCATTTAACTCCGTTATCTGTGAGCCTACCAGGTGCAGGATGATATCCAAATCGTGAATCATCAGATCAAGAACCACGTCCACATCGGTACCCCTGGGGGTGAACAAATGAAGCCGCTGGCACTCGATGAAAATGGGTTGCCTGGTGTGCGACTCCATTTTTACAACCGCCGGGTTGAACCGTTCCACATGCCCCACTTGCAGCACGAGATCCCGCCCGCGGGCCGCATCAATCAGTATGTCCGCATGCGTGACATCATAGGTGATCGGCTTTTCTATAAGCATATGGATGCCGGCGTCCAGAACCTCTTTTCCCACCTCGAAATGTCGTTCCGTTGGCACTGCCACGCTCACCGCGTCGACGGCGTCCAAAACTTCACGGTAATCCGTAAAGGATCGAGTCTGATACCTGCCAGCCACTTCCCTCGCTCTGTCAGGCACAGTATCTACAACACCCACCAACTCTACATCCGGATGCAGTGCATATTTCTGCGTATGATATTGTCCCAGGTGACCGGCCCCTATTACGGCCACCTTCAGCTTACGGCCTTTCATCAACCCCTCCGGTCCCGGGCCATGATGTCGTTAAAGCAATCAGGACCTTGATATTATGGATATTTTTTCCAGATCGGCAAAAGCCGTCATTTCCTCTCTGTCAAAAATGAGCGTTTTTCCTGCTTCCACGGCCAGCACCGATGCTCCGGCCTCCTTCATGGTAACTACGGTCTGAAAGCCGACTGTCGGCACATCAAACCTGAGATCCTGCTGCGGCTTGCTCGCTTTAACCACAACCGCTTTTTCCACAGCAAGCCTTCCACCCCGCCTTATAGCCTCATCGGTGCCTTCTATCGCCTCAACCGCCACCACGGTTCGCCGCCTCACCACGACGCACTGCCCGATATCGAGCCTGCCGATCTCCTTGACGATACGCCAGCCGAACTCGATGTCGCTGCGTTCGGCTCTGTCCGGTTTCCTGGTTGTGAGGATTCCTGGAGGTGCAAGCAATTCGGGAAGCAGGCAGGTCGAATCCACGATCTCGATGCCTTCACGGGAAAAAGCACCGGCCACGGTTCTCAGGATATCATCGTCGTGAAACACGGCCATGCTCCCCAGAAGGCTGAGCGCTTTCAGGTCCGGCATCACATTCGAAAACATCCTCTTTTTCGTGATAGTCCCGGCCATCAAGGCCTGATGGACCCCGTACCGCTTAAATATATGGATGATCTTTCCGAGTTGTCCCAGTTTGACCCATTCGAGGGTGTCCACCGAATCTGATATGGCTTCGTCGGTTTCCCCGATATGAGCCACCGCCGCAACCTTCAAGCCCTTTGCACGGGCCGCCTCGGCCAGCATCAACGGAAATTTCCCGCCTCCGGCAATTATTCCAAGAACTTGTGGCATGTCAAAATTTCCGCAACCGGCTCAAATCACCTCAAAATTCCCCGTTTGGAACCATCGAAAAACTCGAGGAGAAGTTCCAGTTCGGGAAACATGGCAATCTCTTGTCTGACCCTGGCGATACCTTCGGTGAAACGCAAATGATCCCGCCATATGATTTGATAGGCCTTTTTCAACCCGTCGATCTTCTCCCTGCTCATTCCCATACGGCTCAAGCCCTTGCGGTTCACCCCGTAAAGCTTAGCCCTGGGTCCTGCAGTCATCATGAAAGGAGGCACGTCCCGATCCACGCCGGACTTAGCCCCCAGAAAAGCGAAATCACCGATCCTGACGAACTGGTGGACGGCGACAAGTCCCCCGATGATGGCGCCGTTTCCAATGTGGATATGACCGCCGAGAGTCGCTACGTTGGACATTATCACATGGTTGCCCAGGACGCAGTCGTGCGCTATATGAGCATAGGCCATTATGTAGTTATTGTTCCCGATTACAGTTTTACGCTCTTCCTTGGTCGTGGCCCGGTTGATGGTCACATATTCGCGTATCACGTTGTCGTTGCCTATTATCAGCTCGGTCGGCTCATCCTTGTAGGCGATGTCCTGGGGTGCGGAACCGATGGATGAAAAATGATATATCTTGTTGCGCTCTCCTATCCGGGTTACGCCCTCTACCACCACATGGGCCCCAACCATGGTTCCGGGGCCTATTGTAACGTTCTCCCCGATATGAGAGTAGGGACCGATCTTGACCCCGGGGCTTATCTCGGCCCTTGGACTTACCACCGCTGAAGGATGTATTTCCATTGAATCCTCGTTTTATGAAATCGCAAAAAGTCAAAACAACGATGTCCCTCGGGGTCGCTGTCGGCATCGGTATCGGACGTTGATCGGCGGCCATTTCGACCCCGATACCGATCCCGACCGCGACGCCGATAATTCAGCCATGCTATTTTTTACGGTTTCATCTCGTTTAATAATTATACTGCAGTGAAAAACCGGCCGCAGAGTTTCGCTTTGGCGAAGCGCCGCTTTCTCAGGGCTCTCAAAGCTCCGTCTTTACACTGCGGCAGAATTTCAGTTGTTTCCCCTTCATATGGACACGGCGGCAACCAATTCCGCCTCTGCGGCGATTTCATCTCCAACATAGGCCTTGCCGGCCATTTTCCACACCCGGTTGCCTGTGCGAAGCGCCTCGACCTCGCATCGGAGCTGGTCTCCCGGTACAACCGGTCTTCGGAACTTAACACGATCGATGGACATGAAATAAACCGCATCGGTTTCATCAGAGGCTCGATCCGAAAGAGTGATCCTGGCCAGGACTCCTCCGGTCTGAGCCATCGCCTCCACAATGAGCACACCAGGCATTATGGGCTTTCCTGGAAAATGACCCTGGAAAAAGAACTCCGTGGCTGTAACGTTCTTGATTCCCACGACCCTCTTTCCAGGCTCCAGCTCGATGATTTGGTCCACGAGAAGAAACGGGTACCGGTGGGGAAGCAAAGCGGTTATGTCTTCGTATTTCAGAGGCATTTCCATGGGTTCTAACCTTCCTTTCATCATGAGCTCGTAAAAAGCACCATCCACGTCTCACGGGCGTCAGGGCCGGGACCGGTATCGAGGTCGGAAGCTCGGCCGTCGACTTGCGATACCGTCACCGAGGGACAAGGTCGTTTTTATGGTTTCAGGTTCCAGGACTGTCGTGCTGTAGTGTTTCGCGTAATTCGTCTAAAGCCAACTCGAGCCTTTTCAGCCTTTCGGCCAACTCAGGAAGCCTGGCGGTCAGACTTGCAGACCTCAGCCATCTACGGTGAGCAATAGCAGGTGTGCCGCTCACTGCTTCTCCCGGGGCAACCGATTTTATTATTCCCGACTGTGAACCCACCATGGCCCGGTCCCCTATTTCCACGTGATCCGCAACACCCACCTGACCTCCCAGGACAACATTCCTCCCTATACGCACGCTTCCCGAAATTCCGGCCTGTGCAACAACTATACTTGCCTCTCCTATTGTCACGTTATGGCCAACCTGGATGAGGTTGTCCATTTTGACTCCCCTGCCTACAACTGTTTCACCGAGCGCTGCCCTGTCTATACAGCTGTTAGCACCTATCTCCACTTCGTCTTCGATGCGCACAGTTCCAAGCTGAGGAATCTTGAAGGAGGAAGCTCCATCGCGCACAAATCCGAACCCATCGGCGCCGAGGACGACCCCGGCATGCAGGATAACCCGGTCTCCCACTGTCACATCTTTCATGATCGAAACATTCGGGTAGACTACGGTATCCCTGCCTATCGAAGCATTCTCCCCGACGAAAACGCCTGGGTACAAAATGGTGCGGTCGCCGACCCTCGCCCCTGAACAGACAAATACCCCGGGATATATGGAAACGTCAGAGCCAAGTTCCGCCGTAGGATCTACCGAAGCAGCCTCGCTTATTCCCGGAAAAGGTTTCGGCGGAGCAGCGAAAACCGTTGCAATTTTAGCAAAGGCCAGCAGCGGGTTTTCCGCCGCCAACTGCGGCCCTTCGAAAACAGGAGTGGGTTTGGCAACGATAAGGGCAGAAGCCTGGGTTGCAGCCGCCGCATCTTCAAGGCGCCGATCCGTGAAAAAAGAGAGGCACCCAGGCCGGGCATTCTCCAGCGAAGAGACTCCGGTTATAATGACTGTGCCGTCTCCGCGTACTTTACCGCCGGTTCGTTCGGCAATCTCGTTGAGTGAAATTTCCACCGCCGACAGCCTTCTCAACCCTTGTCGAGGGCCCTTATAACTTCCCTGGTTACGTCAACAGCTCCCTTTTCGTAAAGGAGACCGGGAGAGCCTGAATCCATGATAATCGTAAAACCCCCGTCCGCCCCGATATCAGTCAAAACTTCACGGATTTTTCTGCTCATCGTTCTGGTTGCCTGCATCTCGGTTTCTTTTAATTCCCTATTATATTCCTCAAAAAGATAGTTATAATAACGTTTTTGCTTTTCCAGCTCTCTGCGTTTTGTTTCTTTTGCATCTAAGCTAAGCATCATGCTTTGTTTTTCATATTCTTCTTCCAATTTTGCCAGTTCAGCACTTTCCTTGCTCAATTTCGCCTTCAATTCATCTGCTCTTTTTTGCAGCTTTTCCCGCACCTTTTGAAACTCGAGGGACTCCTCCTGAAGCACCTGCATATCGACTACACCGATTTTACTTTCCGCTGCAGCCTGGGAAGCCATCATGGTAAACAAAAAAAACATAACAGAAAACACTGTAAAAACCCGTTTCATTCTTTCCTCCTTGGAGTCAGATTCATTCTCTTTCCATCCGGTATATCCGAACGGTAATTGCTAAAACGGCAAGAAAGGCCGGCAACACTTAAAAAGTACCTCCGACCGTAAACTCCCAACCGCCATTGGATTCCCGGTCAGTCGGATCCAGGTTCCTGCCGTATTCAAGCCTCAAAGGCCCAATCGGCGAATACCATCTTATCCCGGCACCAGCAGACTTCCTTATACCGCTGAAAGTATAGCTCTCATCTTTCAGGAAAACGTTGCCCGCATCGAAAAATACAACCCCTGTCACACCCTGTTCCTCCACAAGCGGGAAACGATATTCAATATTGTACACCATCATTTTTTCTCCGCCGATGTAGTTGTCTCCTTCCATCGGGGATATTGTGCCGTATTCGAAGCCTCTGACGCTGTTTATTCCGCCGAGCTTGTATTTCTGGAACACCGACAGGCTGCCACCGGAACGCTTCTTCAAGTATCCCAGCCGCCCTTGGAGCATGACGGCGGTACCCCACTTTACTGGAAAGAACCAGGCGCTCCGGGCTTCATACCTGTTGAAATATTCGTCTCCGCCCAGTGCTCCTCCGGCATATTCGAAGGTCAAACTGTTTATCGAGCCTTTTGTCGTGTTCCAGGCGCGATCCGTGCTGTCGCGTCTCAATTCAAACGTTGCGCTGCTGGTTACGTTCTTTCCGATCATTTCCCTTATCTGCCAGGCTGCGGACTCACGAACATCGTAAATATGGGCATCGTCATAGCCGTATTTCACCGAGCCCCTTGTGTATTCATCGATCGCGAGTGGAAAGCCCAGTTTAAATGCTCCGCCCCAGCTGTCGCGGGTATAATCATCCCATTCCCTTTTCCAGTTATAAATATCTATGCCCATGGAAATGGGCGTGTCATACACCCACGGGTTCATAAACTTTATATCATAATATGTCGATATGCCTCCAATCCGGGCATTGGCAAATGCGCTGTATCCTTTACCGAGTAAATTACGTTCGCCCAATTCAAACATCACAAAACCATTTTCTTCAGAGCTAT
>CAYXDR010000014.1:9022-17832 GCA_964463515.1 uncultured Desulfobacteraceae bacterium
CCCGGCCGCGAAAACACCCGTTGGACGTTCCTCCACCTTTATGTCCAGAATAATCTCCTCGTCGGAGCTCCCCTTGCGTGTCTGAACCTCCACGTCTTCAAAATAATCGAGGCGCCGCAGATTTTGTGAGCTTTTTCTGAATGCTTCACCGCTGAAATAATCTCCCTCCACCGCCGCAAGCTCCCGCCGTATGACGTTTTCTCTGGTAACCGTATTGCCGGAGACGAGGATCCTCTCGAATTTGACCTTCTTGCCCTTCGAAATTCGAAAGGTGATATCAACGGTGTGATTCTTTTCATCTTCCTCAGTTAAAGGGTTCACATCCGCATAGGCGTAGCCCTCGTCTACGAACACATCACGGATACGCTGCACATCCTCCCGTAAAACCTCCCGGTTGAAAACATCGCCCGCAGCCAGTTCCACTTTCTCCAGGAGTTCTTCCTCCGGTCTGTCCAGGTCTCCTTCCAAGGCCAGGGATCCGACCTCATACCGGGGCCCTTCATGGATCTCGAAAAGCAGGCTTATCCCTTTCTCCTTGTCGAAGACAATTTCGGGTTCACCGATCTTCGCCTTGATAAAACCGTGGTTATGATAAAAAGAAGACAACTTCAAAAGATCGACTTCCAGCTTTCTCTTATCCAGGTGCCCGGAGCTGGTTATCCATGAAAAAAAACCTTTTTCACTAGTCATCATTATTTTTTTCAGACGGCCTTCGCTGAAGGAATCGTTTCCTTTGAAGGAAATATCAGTGATGAAAACCTTCTGGTTTTCCCTGATCCTGTAGTCCAGCTTAACTTCATTATTCGGGAGGTCCGAAACATCTACCATAATTTCGGCGTTGTAATACGCCTTTTGCCGGTACAACTCCTTCAGCCTTTGAACAGACTGTCTGACCTCGTTCGGGTCATAAACCGAGTAGCGGCTGAAACCCAGTTCCTTCTGCAAATCGTCATCCTTGATTTTCTTGTTGCCCGAAAAAACAATATCACCCACCGAGGGCTTTTCGGTGACTTCAAAAATAACGACTTTCCCCTTCGGGCCGTCTTCGAGTCGAATTTGAACATCGTCGAAATATCCCATCTGGTAAACGGCCCGAAGGTCTTTGTCCAGCCGGCCCTGATCCACCAGGTCCCCGGCCTCGGTATCCACGGCCATCAAAATCGCGGCGTCTTCTATACGCCTGTTGCCTTCCACCCTAACAGAATCGACCTGAGGAACCCCTGACAATTCCAGGTAAACACTATTGGCTATTGCTTCGATGGTTTCCTGGAGCAAATCCATCCTTTCAGCAGTTCGGAAAAAAAGTTTCGGCTCCTGAGGCCTGCCGCTGTCGATCAATTCCAGGTCAATGCTGACTTCCCGGCCGATCTGGGTCACGCTACCGGTGATCGCAATGCCGGCATCAACCGCTGCCGCCGCCTCAAGCAACTGGAGTCTTGAAGCCCCGGGCTTCCCTGCCACTGGCTGCATGTTCACGCGTCCAGGATCGGCCACTTCGATACCTTTCCGAGAGAACACCTCCGCCAGCATTTTCTGAACCTGCAAACCAAGCTGTTCAGTATAATCGGCAGCATTAACCTCGAAAGGAAAAACCGCCACTGCAGGTGTTTCAGCAGCTGACCCCGGAGCAACCCAGGCACCGGCAAGCCAGGCTGAGAACAGGACTAAAATCAAAGCCGAACGCATTGGAAACTGCGAACGGAGCGAACGACGAGATCCCTTGTACCTATAGTATTCTTCCACCGGCTATCTCCAGATGTCTTGACATTCTTTCCGCCAGTTTATGATTATGTGTAGCGATAACCATGGCCAGATTTTCTTCCTTCTGCAAACCCACGAGAAGGTCGGCGACCATCGCACCGGTTTCCAGGTCCAGATTGCCCGTGGGCTCATCTGCCAAAAGAAGCTGCGGGCTCATGACAAGAGCCCGAGCAATAGCCACCCGCTGTTGTTCACCGCCGGATAGTTCCCCTGAGCGGTGTGTCAACCTGTGGTCCAGCCCGACCTTGCCCAGTACCTCTTGCGCTGCCTCGACCGCCCTTTTCTTGCTCCAGCGTGCAATCAGCGCCGGCATCATTACATTCTCCAGGGCATTGAACTCCGGCAAAAGATGATGGAACTGAAACACAAAACCTATATGCAGGTTTCTGAAACGGGAAAGCGAGGCTTCATCAAGCTCGAAAATATTCTCCCCCTTGAAAAGAACATCACCTTCCGTCGGTGCGTCGAGACTTCCCATTACATTCAGGAGCGTCGATTTCCCGACCCCGCTCACTCCTGTGACTGCGATACTTTCACCTGAGTCGACTGCCAGATCAACACCCTTCAAGACCTGAATGGCGTTGCCGTTGTGGACATAGGACTTTTTCACTCCCACAAGCCGCATTATCTCCACAGGAAAACCTGCTTCTATTTTACCGCCTTCGCTCATCCGTACCTTATAGCCTCCGCGGGGTTCAGCCTGGAGGCACGCCAGGACGGGTAAAGCGTCGCCAGAAATGACAGCAGAAAAGCCGCCCCTGCAACCATCCATACATCCAGTGCCTCCACCCGCACCGGCAGAGAGCTTAAATAAAACACATCGGCAGGCAAGGAAATGAATTCCCACGTCGCAAGCAGGTGGCAGAGCCCCAGACCCGCGCAAATTCCCAGGACTGTTCCTGCAAAACCTACCGAAAGGCCCTGAACAACGAAAACCCCCATCACGCTGCGCCGGGTGGCCCCCATCACCCTCAGGATTGTAAGATCTCCGGTTTTCTCCATAACCACCATTACCAGTGTACTGACAATGTTCAGAGCTCCCACCAGGATTATCATCGTAAGTATCACAAACATCGTGATCTTTTCGAGCCTCAACGCCGAAAAGAGGCTTTTGTTGCTCGTCATCCAATCCCTGACCAGGTAATCCTTTCCAAGCTCTTCGGCGATCCGGCTGCCCACCTCATAGGCCGCACCCGGATTCTCCACCCTCACATCGAGGCCCGAGACCCTTTCCCCCAGACCGGCAAAATCCTGAGCCTCGGCCAGCCCCATAAACAGCACCGAGGAGTCATATTCGTACATACCAGAATCGAAGATTCCGGATACAACGAATTGCCGACTGTTGGGCATCCGCCCCAACGGAGTCAATCGCCCTTCCGGAGACACAACGGTAAGTTCACTCCCGGGGCCTGCCCCCAGTAGTCTTCCCAGCTCCTTGCCAATTATAACCGCAGGCAGAGAACCAGTTTCTTTCTGCAGAGAGTCAAGCAAGCCGTGTTCGACAACATCAGACAAGGCAACCACCCGGGAAGCGTCCCTGGGGTTAACCCCCTTGATAACCGCGCCGGCCGCCCTGCCGGAGTGATCCACCATTACCTGGGACCGCACAAAAGGAGCAGTTGCAGCCACACCATCTATCTCTGCACACCTTTCCTCGACAAACCCGGGCTTCAAGATACCGGCTGCTCCCCCCGTAATCGTCAGGTGGGGATTAATGCCAAGGATTTTGTCCATAAGGTCGCATCTAAACCCGTTCATTACCGAGATAACGACCACGAGGGACATAACGCCTATCATAACCCCCAGAACGGAAATCACCGTGACCACGGAGATAAACGGATTTTTCCCCCTCGCTCTCAAATAACGGAAACCGACCTGCAGCTCGAACGCCATACAAACGCACTCACCCACCGGGAAAACCAAAGCCCGGCTGTAAAAACACTCCTCCGGATTTAAAACGGCCCGGAACAAATATCCGTATGTATCTCAAAAACGGGCTACCCTTGTTCAGGCCGCATATGAGGAAAAAGAATCACATCCCGTATAGAAGCCGAGTCCGTAAGCAGCATCACCAGGCGATCGATGCCAAGACCTTCGCCTGCGGTCGGCGGCAATCCGTATTCCAGTGCCCTCACATAATCCTTGTCCATAAACTGCGCCTCTTGATCCCCCTGTTCCCGCTTGGCCACCTGTGCTTCGAAACGCTTGCGCTGATCTTCGGGGTCGTTCAGCTCGGTGAAACCGTTCGCTGTTTCCCTGCCTGCTATGAAAAGTTCGAAGCGGTCCGTCACGGTTGGGTCTTCGTCGTTTCTCCTGGAAAGAGGAGACACATCAGTGGGATATGCACAAACAAAAGTAGGGTTCTCCAGATAAGGCTCAACCAGTTGATCGAAAAGCTTGGTCAGCACTTCGCCGTGTTCCTCATGCCCGGTCAAGGGGATTTCAGATCGACGAGCCCACGCTATACTTTCATCTCTGCTTTCGAGGGCTGATTCGGGCATACCGCCTATTTCGCAAAGGGCCTGTTTGAGAACAATTCGGCGCCACGGCGGGGAAAAATCTATCTCCCGGCCCTGATACCGTACAACCAGCGTTCCCAGGACTTTGGTGAGCACTTCGTTGAAAAGATTCTCGGTTAAATCCATAAGGTCTTCATACGTAGCATATGACATGTAAAATTCAAGCATGGTGAATTCGGGGTTATGCTTTATAGATATTCCTTCATTGCGAAAATTACGGTTTATTTCAAATACTTTTTCTATACCCCCGACAACAAGTCTCTTAAGGTAAAGCTCAGGCGCGACCCGGAGAAAAAGATCCATATCCAGTGTATTATGGTGGGTTTTGAAAGGTCTGGCTGTAGCCCCACCCGGAATCGGCTGCATCATCGGGGTTTCCACTTCCAGGAATCCCCGTTCGATGAAAAAATCCCTTATAGCCTGAATTATGCGGCTTCTCAGCACAAAAACTTCCTTGACCTGATCATTCATGATCAGGTCCAGATACCTCCGCCTGTAACGGGTCTCGACATCGGTGAGCCCGTGCCATTTCTCCGGCAACGGCCTTACCGACTTGGAAAGCAGCTGAATCCGGTCCGCAAGAAGCGTAAGCTCTCCTGTCCTGGTTCGAAACAAGCCTCCGTGGATACCGATAAAATCGCCGATATCCAGCAACTTAAAAATATTAAATGCTTCTTCCCCCACCTTGTCTTTGCGTATGTATGCCTGTAGGCGTCCGCTGCCATCTTTGAAATGAATGAAAGATGCTTTGCCGAAATCCCTCAGGGCCATTATTCTGCCTGCCATTGTGTGCACAGGCATATCGGCCTGGAGAGTATCTCCGTCAACATCACCATAGCGGGAAAGAGCCTCTGCCGCTGTCAAATCCACCCGAAAACCCGCAGGATATAAAGCCGTTCCCTGCTCCTTCAATCTTTGAATTTTCCTTAGCCTGTCTTCAAGAACCGAACCAATTTTTTCCATAGCGTATTACACCTGTCCAGGCCGAATAAATTTTATTAACCCGCTAAATTTTTTATAATAAACGTTTTTTTGTAGTCGAAATATCCCCTCGCGTCAAGGCAAAACGACGCGCGAAATCATCATTGACCCCCCGTCTGCCTTATGGTCGGGCCGGATCCTCTGCCACAGTCCGATTTCCATCCTTCCGGAAGTGGCGGAAAAGTAGAGCAAGCCACGGCTACGATCAGTACCAGCGATCCCCTGGACCTCTTCTCATTTGTATATAATCGACCCTTCCTATGCGGCCTGCCGGCGTAATAAACGATGCAAGCAGCCAGTTGATAAAGCTTATAACAAGGGCTCCAAGCACGGCTGTCCAGAATCCTTCGACCTCAAAACCTCTTATGACTCCGGAGGCCATCATCAACAGGACTGCGTTTATCACGAAAGTGAAAAGCCCAAGGGTCAGGATGTTGATCGGCAGGGTTAAAACGAACAACAACGGTCTGAAAAACACGTTCAGCAAACCCAGAACGGCGGCTGCCCCTACAGCGCTTCCAAATCCGCTGACATGAATCCCGTCTATCAGATAAGCCGAGGCCAACACAGCCCCTGTCAAAATGATCCATCTAATCAGCATTCCGCGCATAGCCACTCCATTCATACCGCCCCTCGGCCTGAACCGAACCGGGCATCAGGAAAAAGCGGTCCTGATCCGTTCCATGGCTTCCTGAACCCTTTCATAGTCATTGAAAGCACTGATGCGTACGTAACCCTGGCCGCATTTCCCAAAGCCGGAGCCCGGTGTGCATACGACTCCGGCATTGGTCAGAAGCGAATCGAAAAATTCCCAGGAATCCCCCTCTGTGCGGACCCAGATGTACGGTGAATTTTCTCCCCCGGTACACGTGTAACCCAAAGCTTTCATGGATTGGACAATGAGATCCGCATTTTTCATATAATAATCCCTGAGCGCTGCTATCTGCTTGAGGCCTTGGCTGCTGTATGCCGCCCAGGCAGCCCTCTGAACAGGGTATGATACCCCGTTGAATTTCGTCGAATGACGCCTGGACCACAAAGAGTGAAGAGATACGGCCCCGCCCTTCGAATCGTATACATTGCATTGCTTCGGCACGACGGTATAGGCACATCTGAGCCCGGTGAAACCGGCCGTCTTGGAAAAGCTCCTGAATTCCACAGCGACCTCCCGTGCCCCATCCACCTCGTAAATCGACTGCGGTACTTCCAGGTCCTTTACAAAAACGGCATATGCGGCGTCAAAAAGAATCAGGGACCGGTTCTGCCGAGCGTAGTCCACCCATTTTTTCAGCCGGTCCATCGTGATGACGGCGCCGGTAGGATTATTGGGAAAGCACAGGTAAATCAGGTCCACCGGCCCTTCGGGAAGATCCGGGACGAACCCGTTTTCAGCCGTGCATTCCAAGTACAGCAGGCCCTCGTACCTTCCATCACGAAATTCCCCGGTTCTTCCGGCCATCACGTTGGTGTCTACATAAACGGGGTACACCGGATCCGGCACGGCAACACTGACATCGCCAGCCAGTAGCTCCTGGAAATTGCCTGTATCGCATTTTGCACCGTCGCTGACAAATATCTCGTCGGGATCCACCTCTGCGCCGCGCCCATGAAAGTCCACTTCGGCGATTCGTTCACGCAGAAAACCGTAACCTTGCTCCGGACCGTAACCTCTGAAAGCACCGGGGTCCCCCATTTCATCAACCGCCTCGTGAAGTGCGCGGATGCAGGTTTCCGGAAGCGGACGTGTTACATCTCCGATGCCGAGGCGAATTATAGGCCTTTCCGGATGAGATTCTTCGAACATACGGACTCGGTGGGCGATTTCAGAAAAAAGATATGAGGCCTGAAGTTTTTTGTAATTCTCGTTCATTTTTACCATAAAAGCTGTTTCCTTCCATCTGACAATCTGTTACTTCCGATCAATGATAAAACTCCTTTTCCCATGGGGACCTTTTTCCGATATGTGAGCCTGATCGTCAAGTTTTTCTTGCACTCCCGATACACCTCCGATATTGCCCATTGGAAAATCAGACATTGGAATCAGGCCACCCTTGCATGATGGCACATTTTGATATAATTATAACAAACGTTCTAACCGAGATAAAATCGAAGCCGTGAAGCACATAATTATCACGAAGTAAAAAAATTGATGAGGTCGTAAAAAGTGCCATCGATCTTCGGGTGTGCAACTTTTCGCCGGCTTTCGGTTTTAGAAACCCTTTTAATTGGTGAACGCTTAATTCCTTAGGGGAGCGAATGGACCAGGCGATGGAACTTGGAAGCTCCATGATAGCAGGAGCGAAGCGAATCCTGGTGTTCAGCGGCGCCGGACTGAGCACCGAATCGGGAATACCCGACTTCCGAAGCCCTGGGGGGCTGTGGGACAAATACGATCCGTCCGATTTCTACTTTGATAAATTCCTGGGCAGCGAAGAAATCCGGGAGCGTTACTGGCGGATGAGCAGCGAGGCGTACGCGGTTATGCGGTCGACCTTACCCAACAAGGCCCACCTGGCAATAAAACTCCTGGAGCAGGCGGGCAAACTCCTGGGGATCGCGACCCAGAATATCGATAGACTGCACCATAAGGCCGGAAATTCACCTGATCTTGTCGTGGAGCTTCACGGCACCACTTTTTTCGTATCGTGCCTTTCCTGCGGGGCATCCTTCGAAAGGGATGAAATAGAGAAAAGGCGAAGCGCAGGCGAAACTGCACCGCTCTGCTCCGGTTGCGGCGGCATATTGAAGCCAGCAACAATTTCCTTCGGCCAAGCCATGCCCGAGGAAGCCATGCTCCGGGCTTTTCAATGGGCGTCCGAATGCGACCTGTGCATCGTGCTGGGTTCGTCGCTTGTAGTATACCCGGCGGCTTCCGTTCCCATCGAAGCCACGCGGCATGGCGCACCCCTTATTATAATAAACCGGGAGGAAACACCTATGGACGCCCGGGCAAATCTTGCCGTCCATGGTTCGGTGACCGAAATTTTGCCCCGGATGGTGGAGGCTGCGATTCGCTCTTGAAGCACGGCCGGTTTATAGCGTATAGTCGAGACAACAAAAAATCAAAAAGCAAAACGCTGAGGAAAAAACATGAAACGTATAGGATTCATCGGCTGGAGAGGAATGGTCGGCTCGGTGCTGATGGAGCGTATGAAAAACGAGGGCGACTTCGATCTGCCGTTTGAGACTTTCTTTTTCACCACATCGAATGTCGGCGGAACGCCGCCTGAGGCGGGCAACCCTTCTTCCCCCCTTATAGATGCCTACGATTTGAAAACCCTTTCCGGGCTGGACATCATTGTTACCTGCCAAGGCGGAACCTACACGGAAAAGGTTTTCGGTCCCTTACGCGAAACGGGATGGGATGGTTACTGGATTGATGCCGCCTCGACATTGCGGATGAGTGAAGGCACTGTAATAGTACTCGACCCTGTAAACAGGGCGGTTATCGACAGCGCGATTGCAGACGGAATAAAAACGTTCACCGGCGGAAACTGCACGGTGAGCCTGATGTTGATGGCGCTTTCGGGTCTCCTTGCACCAGGACTC